>DAHVDN010000129.1 GCA_027313505.1 Candidatus Dormiibacterota bacterium | reverse complement strand
GTCAGGCCGAGGCTCGGGCAGAGAAGGAAGCGGTCCTTAAGACCATCTACCGAGTTCTATGCATCCATCTGGGTACTCCTCCAGACCGCTTCCTCTGGCAGTGGACCGACAAGGATAGGAAGTTCCACCGCGATGGGGAACTCAGCCCGATCGAATTCGCGGCTCGCTACGTAGACTTGCCACTGGACGACTACGTCTGCCTGGTCAATGACCCGCGGCCCACCAGTGCGCTGGGCCGCACCTTCACCGTCGAGTACCTGGGGAACGTGGTCGGGGCACCGCCCGTCCGCTACCTCAACGTCGAAATCACCCTGATGAAGGAATTGGCCTCCCACCAACTGCTCGCCGGGGAGCCGGTCTGGTTCGGCTGCGACGTTGGCAAGATGATGAGCACCGAGTACGGAATCTGGGACGCGGATCTTTATGCGCTGTCCGCCCTCTATGGTGTCGATTTCAGCCTGACCAAGGGCGAGCGCCTTCGATACCACGAGTCAGCCATGACCCACGCCATGCTCTTCACCGGAGTGGATATCGTCGACGGGGTTCCGCGCCGCTGGCGGGTGGAGAACAGTTGGGGCGCCGGCAAGGGACGCAAAGGGTTTTACGCGATGAATGACTCATGGTTCGACGAGTACGTGTTTGAGATAGCGGCGCCCCGGCAGGCGCTGTCGCCGCAACTGCAACAGGCGTTGCAGCTGGAGCCCGTCATCCTGCCCGCCTGGGATCCCATGGGCGCGCTCGCGCGCGGTGACGCGTCTCGGCTCTGACCAGGGCCCGGCCGGACCCGGCGCCCCGGATGACCGATGGGGTGGGCTCTGTCCTCTTCAAGTTGGGATTGGCGTGGACTGCTGGTGGATCCAGACCAGCCGGCAAGTGGACGCTCGAACACCGCTCGACGCGGCCGCTGATGGGCCCCTCAGCGATCAGAGCGGCCTGGCCCGACGGATACTCCACGCCCACACCAAAAAAACCAGTCCGGCCAGCAGGCATAGGCAGCCCATGCCAAGCCAGAGCACTTGCCCGCTCATGAAGGAACCGCCGATCAGGTTGAGGCCCTGGCCGATCCAGACGATTCCCACCAGCAGCAGGACGCCGCCGCTGATCCCACGGGTCCACATCCTCAACCTCCACCAAGCCGGCCACTCTCGATCATGGCCAAGCCGTCAGTTGCCACTACCTGCTCTCCGGTCCCGACCTACGGTGCCGCTCAACATACCAGCGGCTAAGCATCAGCCCGGAGACGGCCGCCCTGGTGCCCGCCTAGATGCTGTCGGCGGCTTGGGTCTGGAATGAGGCGCTCTGGGCCGAGGGAACCCCCGCGAGCTGACCGGCGTCCGGAACGGCACTGCTCCCCGGCCTTGCCGCTGCTGGCGCCCTGGCCGGGGCCCGCCAGGTAAAAATCGCGCCAAGACCTTTAGAACCCACTTTCCGCAGCCGGGGAAGCTGAAAGCGTGACACAAGGGACGGCGGGTCAAGCAGAGGGGGCGGAGGCAGCGAGGAGGCGGTCAGTGACCTCGACGGAAAGCTGGTCCAGTTCGGCTAGCTGCCGGTAGTAAAGGCGGCCATCGTCGAGCCATCCCCGGAGCAGGGCAGCCTTTGATTCGGAGAGGGTCACGGTCTTGCCCTTGACCTTGCGGGTTCACTGCCAGTAGGGGCCCGTGTAGCTGGAGGGAATCAGCCTGGCGGTGGCAGCCTGGCTTGCCGCAGCGGGGGAAGCGGCTGAGCAAAGTACCCCGGCGGAGATCAAAGATGCCCCTGTGTCCAATTGGGAGGTGCCGCCCCAGATTTGATCTCAGATCAGTAGTTGTAACTCCCAATTGGACACAGGGGCAAAGATGGCGGAGGGAGAGGGATTCGAACCCCCGGAAGCGTTGCCGCCTCAGCGGTTTTCAAGCTCTCACACTGGTGTTCGTAGGCGTCCGCCGACGTTCACCCAGATCGCAAATCGGAACTCGTGGGTCCGCCACCGGCTGCCGCTGTCCGGCTGGATACGTTCAGGCTGCCGTCACGGTTGCCGTCAGTCAGGCGCCGTCCCCAGAAGTGCGAACGGTCTGGTCGGTGGCCACAAGCCGTCGCGCAGGCGAGGTGGAGGTCTCCGAGTTCGCCAGCTCGGTGACCGGGCTTGCAACTGGTGATGGGACGGCCTCCCCCTGCGCTTGATGTCTGAACGTACGGCGGCTCCTCCACTCCGGCGACGCAACCAGCACCTCCGACTAGGCACGCTGAGGAATCAGCCTGGACTTCTCCTCGCTAGCCAAGGCGTCTACAGCCTCGTCCCCGAAGTACCGAGCGTGGGTAGTGCGAAGCTGACTTTCGGACTCGGCCTCCAAGATCACTACCTCCGTGCTCGGAGACGCTCCCAACTCCAAGTCGAGCCTAGCCTTCACGGCGGCCTCCCGTTGAGACGGGCTGAACTGGTGCAGGTCGACCAACCGTCCCGCCTCCCGATCGTAGATGATCAAGAACAGGCTCATGGCTGTTGCCTCTTCACTTCGCTCACCATGGTATACCCGACCAGACCGATCCCGAGCGCCGTGACCAATCGTGACATGGGAGTGAGGTCATCCCGAGACTCTTCAAATGAGGCTATCAGGTCGCTAAGCAGAAGTAGCCGATCTCGAGTTCCCGGCCGCTCGGGAACGTCGCCTCCGTACCTGAGTTCCGGGGCTGAGTGGCCAAGCGCCAGCGTTTCCGATAGCTCCGCCCACCGGTATTGGAGGTTCGTCCTGACCTGCACCTCCACCCGGTACCCATCGATCATCGGAACGACGTGTACGGCACGGTACCCGTGGCTCGGCCTGACCCGGAGATCAAGAACCCGTCCCTGGGGAAATAGCTGAGACAAAGCCGCCACCAGCCTGTCTTGCGCGGCGCGGTCAACGACAATAATTCT
>DAHVDN010000128.1 GCA_027313505.1 Candidatus Dormiibacterota bacterium | reverse complement strand
CCATCCAAGCCGGTAGAGAAGTGAGGATCCTGGTCCGCCCCGAGCGGATCACCGATGACGCAGCCGTGGTCCTGGCCCGCGAGGTGGCCCGACGGATTGAGAGTGAGATGAGCTACCCCGGGACCATCAAGGTGACCGTGGTGCGGGAGACCCGCTCGGTCGACTACGCCAAGTAGGCTGGGGCTCGGTGGCAAAGCTGTTACGGCTATGCTCCGATCCTCCTTTGCGCCCCTATCCTGACCTCCGCAGCGGCTAAACTGCGCTGGTCCGCTGGGTGGTACGGCCTCCCGACGGTAGTGGGATTCGCTACGGCAGGGACGGATGGAGCACTTCAGGACGGCGTTCCGCAACTCGACCGCAGAACGACTGGGAGGGACGTCCCGGTCAGGAGGGTGGTGTGGCGTCTCGTCTTAGGGTCGCGCCTCCAGGCGCTGCGAGCCATTCGCGGGTCGCGACGAATCGGCAGCCGGTGGGTGGGCCGTTGCCTGGCGTAGAGCCCGAGAAGCTGGCGGTGTTGCGGACGCCGCCCGAGCGGCCAACTCGGGCTGTGCAGATTGTTGTGGGGCTGGTGTGTCTCGCCGCGATAGCCACTGCGGCACTCCTTGTCCGACCACCTTTCAACTTCTTGGACTTGGGGTTGGTGGTCGTGTTCGTGGCAGTGCTGGATGTTCGCGGCCCAGTAGGCATACCGATCGGGCGCGGGAAGATGACGTTTAGCGGTACGGCTTACGCCGGGATCGGATCTGTATTTCTTCTCGGGCCGGCCGGCGCGGTGGCCGTGACGCTTGCATTCGTCGCCGCGAACGTGTGGCGTCGCTCGAAGTCGAATCTCAAACTCGCTTTCAACACCGCGATGATGTTGCTGACGTTCTCGACGGCCGCACTGGCGTACCATTCGGTTGCCAGTTCATCGTCGTCTGTGTTCCTCGCCGTGCTCGCTGGAATGTCGGGCGGGCTTATCGGCTGGACAGTGAACTATGCCCTCCTCGCGCTCATATTGAGAGTTGAACAAGGCCGGGCAGACTTCCGCGGCCGAGCGTTCATTGACCAAGTAATACGGGTGCTCCCCTACTACTTCGGATACGGGCTCACCGGGGTCGGAATAGTCGCGGCTAGTTCGCGCCTGGGTGACCCGGGGGCACTGGTCGTCCTAGCCGCTCCAGTGACGATCGTCCAGATCGCAACGACCCGGTGGATGAAGGAGCAGGCGGCTCGGCTTGCCGACGCAGAGAGCGCGTTCAACGCGACCCTCATCAGCCTTTCTAAAGCGATAGACCTCAGGGACAAGGACACCGAAGGGCATTGCCGGAGAGTCGTGGAGTACTCACTTCTGATGGGCCGGAACCTCAAGTTCAGCCAGGAGGAAATGGTCCGACTGTCCCATGGCGCGCTCCTCCACGACATAGGCAAGATCGGCGTACCCGACGCAATCCTGATGAAGCCCGGCCCGCTCACGGAAGAAGAGTGGGCGATCATGCGCACCCACCCGGAGCTGGGCTTCCAGATGGTCTCTGATGTGCGCCAACTGGAGCGGGCTCGGGAGATCATCCTCAATCACCACGAGCGCTTCGACGGCAAGGGCTACCCGAGGGGACTCAGGGGAGACGCCATCCCGCTGCCGGCTCGGGTCTTCTCGATAGCCGACTCCTTCGACGCCATGATCTCGGACCGCCCGTACCGGAAGGGAATGCCACTGGAAGAGGCGAGGGCTGAGCTGCGACGCTGCTCGGGCACTCAGTTCGACCCAGTCTGCATAGCAGCCTTTGACAAGATCCCGGATGAGGAGCTCCGCCGCATAACAGAAGAGAGAGAGCACCCCACCGAGGAGTTGCTCTCTCTCTTCAAGTGATGCCGAACCCTGAGAATACCCAGGGCGACCTCTAGCTCAGCCCCAGCCGCCGAACGCCCAGGTGCTCATATCAGGCTCTCTCCTCAAACGTTGGTCAGATCCCGAGCCCAAACGGCCTCGGCACCGCGTACTACGTCTCAGATGGTAGGCGACCTGACGATCCCGTCACGGACATTGAAGACGAAGTGACGGATCCGTAACTAGTAGGCACGAACGCCTCCCCGGGAGCCCGCCTGCTTATCCACCCGGACGCCCTTCCGTACCATCTGCGAGGACTGTCAGGGGCCCGCTGCCCCCAAGGAGGCGGAATTGGCACCAAGCGGCGTCCCGCGTTCCCGATGGGCACCGCTCAGCGTCGGCCGCTTCAGGGCCCTCTGGTCGGGAGCCCTGCTCTCGTGGTACGGGGACTTCCTCGCGCTTCCGGCCCTTCTCATAATCTCCTACCGACTGGGTGGCGAGCTCGGGGTGGGAGCGATGGTCTTCCTGCAGACCGCCCCCCTTGTGGCTCTTCTCCCGATCGGCGGCACCCTGGGCGACCGTGGAGATCGCCGGCGCCGGCTGATCGCCCTCGACCTCATGCGCGCATCCTTCGCTGGGCTGATGATCGTGGGTGCGTCGTCCGGATCCTTGGTCCTGGTGCTGGCGGCTTTTGCGGCCAGTCGAAGTGCAGCCGCGCTATATGACCCCGGTCGGCGCCGATTGCTTCCCATGATCCTTCCGGCCAGCCTTGTCCCCGCGGGCGGCAGCCTCCTGGCCGCGGTCGGAGAGTCCTCCATCCTCCTCGGGCCGGCCATAGGCGCCGTGATGCTTCTGGTGATCTCGCCTCAGTTCCTCCTGCTCGTCGACGGGCTGACCTTCCTGGCTTCAGCGGCCCTCCTGTCCCGAGTGGGCCCCCAGCCGTCGGTCGCCGCCCCGGAGCCCTACCGCAAGCCTGGTCCGTGGTCCACGGTCCGGAGGGGCTTCGGCTACCTGTGGTTGGACGGGACCGTTCGGATCTACGCCCTGCAGGCCGCCCTCGGCACGATGCTGGCGGCGGTGATCACCG
>DAHVDN010000127.1 GCA_027313505.1 Candidatus Dormiibacterota bacterium | reverse complement strand
CTCGAACTCGCTTGCCTCCGTGCCTCCGTGACCGAGGCCCGAAGCCTGGACTCCGGCGGCACGTGGCTCAGCCTCAACATCTCCCCGGCCCTGCTCACGGCGGCCACCATCGCCTTGGCGGAGATTGTGGCCAAGGCCGATCGGCCGATCGTGCTGGAGCTCACCGAGCATGTGGTGATCGATGGCTACGGACCAGTGCGGGACGCGCTCAAGAGGCTCGGCCCGACCGTAAGACTCGCGGTTGACGACGCTGGCTCGGGGTTTGCCAGCCTCCGCCATATCCTCGAGCTCAGGCCGGACTTCGTGAAGCTGGACATCTCCCTGGTGCGTGATGTCGACCAGGATCCGGTGCGGCAAGCCATGATCGCCGGGCTCTCCTCGTTCGCCCAGCGGACCGGGTGTGACCTGATCGCAGAGGGGGTGGAGTCGGCTCCGGAGCTCAATGAGCTGCAGACCCTCGGCGTCCCCTACGTCCAGGGATACCTGCTCGGTCGGCCCGCCCCGATGGCACCGCGAGATCCAGGCCAGGGCCTCATCTGGCGGTCCCCACATGCCCGATGGCACCAGCCAGCCGATGTGGCCGCCACCCGTTGACCCGCCCGCCCGGCCGTGACGCCGAAGTCCTCCAATTCCACCGTCGGCCGCCCAATGACAGTCGCGGTAGGCGAGCGATTCGTGGCATGCTCGGCGACGGGCGTCACGAGTCGGCCGTCGCGCGCAGCCCTCGGCACATAGAAGCGGATGTAGGCCAGGAGCGGAATTGCGCGGAGGCCGGCTACCGTTGGCCCTGGCCAAATCACCCAACTGCCGCGCCAACCGCCCAGGCTACTGCGGTCGGGACAGTCACGATGACTTCTGGCACCTACGGCCACGGAGACCCAAAGGCTATGCTGGGCATTGCGTGATCGAAGTCGCCAGCTGGCCGCCGGACCTTGTCGCGTGGAGCTGCGAATCCCCGGAGACTCGCTCGCCCTTCTACCTCGAGTTCTTCGGCGAGACTGAGCCACTTCTAGACGAAAGCTTCGCCGAGGTGGTACCGGCTCGCAAGGGGGCGCCCGGAACGGACCAGGGAGCGCCCGTGTACGAGTACTGGTGGACCATTGGCCACGGAGGCGCTCCGATGCGGGACCCGTGGTGGCGGCGCCAGTTCGGCCAACCACAGTCAGCGAGCCATCCGGAACCTTGGGAAGACCTCAAGGCGACTGCCGCGCGTGTGTATCTGTACTTCCCCATCTCCGCCAGCTGGCGGATCAAGGAGCAAGTAGCCAGCATCAAGTACCTGAGTCCCGTGCGCGAACAGAACTCCTGGCTCGCTCAAGTCGGCAAGGGCCTTCAATCTCTCCAGCCAGCGGTAGGCGACGCTGGCACCCTGGCTGGACTGGTCCCTGGCGGCGCAACCGCCTCGAAGTGGATGGAGGCGGTCGCTAAGCTCAAAATCTCGAGTGTGCCCCAGACCAGCAAGTTCAACTGGTCCGTGGGCAAGGTGACGTTCGGTTCCCCCACCCACGGTCCGATGCAGGGGGTCATGTGGCAACTTCCGCGTTCTCTCTTCCAGCTGATAGGCGGCAGGCTCACCGGCGGCCTCGCCGTGAGCTTCATTCAGGCACCGGTGCAAGGTGAGCCGAAGTCCCCACCGAAGCCCATGAGTGCCCTAGCACATGCAGTGCTCTATCACAAGAACGGGACGGAGTCGTGGATGCCGGCGACACCTACAGGGGAAGGGTTTGTGGAGCTCCAGATCCGACCACGCGTAACGACACACCATCCAAACCCGGGAGAGCACTCTCATGCAAGTAGCTGACACGGTGTGGGACCAGCAAGAGACAGATGGCGCCAAACGCCTTCAACAACTGACAGGAGCACTCTTACCGTCTAGCATCGGCCTAGTCGAGAGAGCCGCGGAGGCATCCGTCGATCAGCTACTCGCGAATCTTAGTGGATCGGCCCCGGTGCCTACCACGCTCACGAATCACCTGGCACAACACTTATTCTTCACCTGCACCAAAGTGAACAGGACCCTTAATCCTCAGGAGATTCAGGTTCTCTACCGGGTGACTCCGGCCCAGGCGCGCGCGATCCTCACCGCGATGAATGCGTGCTACGCCCAGTCGCTCCATAGCCAGCGAGTGGCCCGGATGAAGGCCAACCACAAGCACACCGCTGCGGGCACCAACGCCAAGCCCACCTGGGTCTACACCTTTACCGACTCGGACTCCTATCAATGCGCTCAAGACGAGCTCATGATTCTTCAGCTCCTGAACGTAGCCACCCTGGATGACGGGGCTCGACAGATCACGATTGCTCAGGTCGTCCAATACCCTCCGGGGAGCGGAAAGAACACTGCGATTGCCGGACTCTTGGGTATCCCGTGAGTGTCTCCTCCAACGTTAACAGCGCCTCGGCCATGCTTGGCACCCTCCTGGTCCTACTAACGCTGTTCACATCGGAGCTGGCCCGACGGTATGCCGACTGTCAATCACGGCCTGACTGTCGACGCTCAGAGCGGTCGCAACTCGTAGTGGCCTCGAGTGCTGTAGCTCTTGTCACTACCGCGTCGTTCATCTCACTAGTTTGGGTCGCAGGGCCAGCTCTTGGCGCGGCTGGTACCACGTCCTGGGAACCGTCGTTCGTTGTCCTGCTCCTGGTGTGGCTCCTTCTTCTCCCGCTACTCGCGTGGCAGGTAAGTTTAGCCCTGGGATCTTCGAAACTCCAGTGCCCGCTCGACCCGCCATAGCCACCCCGCGCTGCCCCCGATGAAGTAGGGAACTGGCGCGGTATACCACCTCGGTAGGCAGCGAGTGCACTCAGCCCGGGCGTTTCCGAACCTTGCGCGTAGTGAGCGGTGGACTTCAAGAGTTTCTCCTTCGGCTCCATCCAGATCGACGGCGTGGTCTACGAGCACGTGACCGGACCCCCTGGGCCGGGTCCAGCTGGTATGAGAGTTCTCAATAGCCCCGAGAGGGGCAGGAGGAACTCGAA
>DAHVDN010000126.1 GCA_027313505.1 Candidatus Dormiibacterota bacterium | reverse complement strand
TCCCTCAGCCCGGGCCGGCGGCGGCAGGGAGCGCTCAACACCATCTCCGGGCAGACGGCATGAGGGGCCAGGGCGCACGGAATGGCGCAGCCAGCTCCTCGGGGTCTGGCCCGGCCCGAGCCTTTCCCCAATCCCCAGGTTGTTCAACCCCCTCTCTCCAGACCTCTTTCCCCCTTACGACTACTACGAACCTTCCAAGACCACCAATCTTTCTGGTCAGGTTTCATGGCCGCCAGTGGTCAATTCCCGTGGCCGCCAGTGGTCAGGTTTGCTGGCCGCCACTGGTCAGTTCCTCCTGGCCCTTGACAGTTTGGGCGGAGGTCGGCTAGGAGGTCTGGGTGACCTGGCCGGCGGGACCACTTGGGCCCACCAGCCCCAGCCGCTGCAGCTTACGACGGAGTCAGGTCCCGTGGAGGAGCCTGCCGCCGAAGGCCAGCGCGGAGTCCCTCCGGAGGCGGAGAGCGAACAGATCGCACCTGAGCACAGCGGATGGAGATTGGCACCGGTGGCCCAGTCGGCGATGCGCTGAACGGCCCCCACGGCGCACTGAAGGGGTAGTGAGGCCCCATAGCCGCGGCCGCTGCACCCACCGGGGCCGGACCTGAACCAACCTTCGCAGGCTCATCGCGGCAGCGGTTAGCGGGGCCCGGATTAACATGTTGGCCCGGCCCCGGCGTTGGGCCCGGGCCAGGCAATGTCGGACCCTGGCATCCGCGAAGGCCAGCTCGGTGAACTGTCTGCGCCTCCGGAGGGCTGCCCGGTTGTCGGCCACCTCCATGCGGGCGCGTGCGGCTTCGGGCACTTCGTGGTCAGGAGACCTGGTCAGCGTCCGGGCCCGCCGGCCGGGGCTGCGGGTACCCTCGGTGCGGTCACCGGCGGGCTAGGGGCTTCGCTTGATCTGATGGAGTGTCTCGGTGGACACCGCCTCGCCTGTATCGGCGCAGCCCTCGGCGGCGCGTCTTCCGGGATCGGGTTTTTGCCGGTCTTTGGCGTTGAGTGTCTCGGCTTCCTGGGGGATCCTTCACACTGGGAGCAGGCGCTCTCAGTTGGGACGCGGGATCCGCCAGTGCACAGATGACCTGGCAAGCCGTCTTTGGGTCGCTGGTGGGGTTACTCCCGGGGTGCTGGGACGGGGTTAGTGTCAGGCTGGAGAGCGGGTCTGTCGTCAGGAACTGAAACGGGCGGGGTGTAACCGTGGGTCGCCATTACGACGGCTGTGTTGGTCGATCACTCGTACCCCACGCCTCCCATCACCCACTTCCCACCGCTCGCTGGGTTCCTCGTTCCACGTTGGATCTCCTTCTGCCAAGCCCAGATGCGAATGCCGCCCGACTTGACCTTGACGGGAAGGCCCGCTCTTTGTGATAGGAATGCGCTGGCAGCCGCCCCGGCTCGATTGTCGAGTCGTTGACCGCGAACGACACAGTACACCGCAAATGCCACTCCAGCGCCGATGACCCCCCAGAGAGCCGGTTGATGGAGGACACTCGACGCTATGGCGAGAGCAGGCGCTGTTGGGAAGACTGCCAAGTAGCCCGCCTTGAACCACCGACTTGCGCGATAGGCGAACGCCGCCGCTTCTTCGCCGACCAAGCTGGCAATCTGGATGCGCTTCGGGGACGCGGACAGTTCCGTCATTCGATGTCTCAGCACCCCCTGAACAGCACGGAACCAAGTGGGGCACTGGACGGCAACGCCTTCCTAAAGTGCTCCACGAACCCAGGGGCCGCCCCATGCGCCGAACTCGCCAACACAACCAGTGCCCTCGGCGCCAACTGGCTGTGCCTGCGCAGTCCCTTCGGAGGCAACAATGGGAACGGGGGATGTGAGACGACGTTCAGCACGAGCCAAGGGGCACAACTCATCGGAGCCACTGTAGCAACTGTGGCCGGCAATGTTGCCACGGTTGGAATTGGCGACCTCGTTCTGCCCAGCATTGTGGCGGCCCACTCCGCCGGAGGATGGGAAGCGTTTGACGCGATACACACGGCAATCACGCTTCCGTTCGTCTTTGCCCCCACCATTGGCATCGCGGGAGGCGTGGTATGGTGGGGTTACAGTGCAATCGCACGTGGGCCCGAAGGATGCTGATATGAAACGCCAGACTGGCTACGTCTTCGCACTCAGGGCATTTACATACTGCGCATTTGCAGGAGGGGCGATCTTGATCGTGGCGCTCCTTGCTGGGCTCCTTGGAATCGTGTCTCTCGGCGTTGCCGTGGGAGTCGGATACGCGGGATTATTGATGGTAGCGGTATGTGTGCGAGAGATTCGCCGCGGCCGTCGCCTCAAGGGAAAGGAGCGGCGGGACGCCGAATAGTGCCGTGACTCAGTTGGACTTGGGATCCTGACGGGGCGGTGGCCTCTTGATGAAACTCCGCGACTCTTGGCATGCCAAGGAGCGGCTCGAGCTAGAACCCTTGATCGGCCCAGAGGCAGCTCGGCTTGCGGCCCTAGGATGGGTTGGACTCAGTGCCACCTCGATCGCCGCTGGTGTGTGCTTTGTGTTGGGGATCTGGCTGGAGCGCAGGGGACCAGCTGTACTCTGGCCGCCAATGATCGCTGCCACCATGGCTCTGGTTGGCTTGTTCGTCACGGGGGCGATTACGGACCGCCGTATGACCCGCGCAGCCTCCCAGCATGTGAGCCAATTGCTGGGGTACCAGGTGACTGTATTCCCAAGTAGGCGTGTCCTGCGTCGCTCCTCTTGGGAAGACGCCATAGAGCGAGCCAAGCGCGTACATGAGCGCGAGGCGGCCGGGAAGCCGCAGAGATGGCACCTGTGACCCATTTATTGCGGGCGACCCGGCGGCTTTAGGATCACACGCGGGGGATCGGACGAACAATGCGGCGGGCTAAGACCCAGGCACGATGGAAGGGCGCTGTCGGACTGGGCTAAAGCCTGAACATGGGTTTCGCGGGCTCAGACTACCGATCTCGACACCCCGCGATATTGCGATGGGGTTTGACGTCGCTGTTCGGCCCGTCTGAGCTCAAAAAGTGTAATAACCAGGAAAGTGGCGTGTAAAGATGCCTCCTGTCCTCGCAGAAATCGCCCACTTCAAGCGGGGCTTAAAAAGTCGTAAAACCCTCGATGGGAGGGTCTTGCGAATAAGTCGCAAAACAGTTGCGACTTTCGCGAAGCGAACGCCCGGAGAGCAATCT
>DAHVDN010000125.1 GCA_027313505.1 Candidatus Dormiibacterota bacterium | reverse complement strand
GCCCGAGCAGGTCCCGGACCGTGCCCAGCCGAAGGCGCCGCAATCCCTGCAGCCGCTCCTGGGAGATCCGGGGAAGTTGAGCCAGCGGGGTGTCCAGATCCGGGGCCCGGGTGGCTGCGACCACCGGCGCGGTTCCGGCAACCACCCCGGCCCCAGGTTGGCTAGCGGGCGGCCTCAAGGTAGCAGTAAGCGAGGGTGCCCGGTCCGGCGTGAGTGCTCAGGACCGGGCTGGCGTGCTGCCGCAGAATGTCCATCTCGGGGTAGGTCCGCCGAGCCTGCTCCGCCAGCGCCACGGCGTCGTCATCGGCGCCCACGTAGACGACTCCGCAGCGGGCCAGCGGGCGGTGCTCGGCCAGCAATTCGGCGACTCGCTTGATGCCGGCGGACCGGCTCCTCACCCGGCCCACCGGGACCACCGAGCCGTCCGGCCCCAGCGCGATCAGGGGCTTGATCGACAGAGCCGTTCCCAGCATCGCCCGCACCTTGCCGATCCGCCCACCCAGGAGCAGAAAGCGCAGAGTGTCGAGCAGGGCGATGATGCCCACCCGCGGGGGCATGGTTTCGAGGTGGGCCACGATCTGCGCCGCCAGCTCTCCCCGGGCCGCTCGCTCGACCGCCTCCAGCACCAGGAAACCGGTGCCCAGGCTGACCGACCGGCTGTCCACGACGTGAATCCGGCGGGCGTCGACCGCCCCCGCGGCGATGCTGGCAGAGCTGAAGGTGCCGCTGAGAGCGGCGGCGATATGAACCGAGATCACCTCATCGCCCGGCTCACGCAGCAAGTCACGGTAGACCGCCTCGAACTCCCCGGGCGGTGGCTGGGAGGTGCTGGGGGGCACTTTGCCGGCCGCCAACCGGGCCACGAACTCCGCGTCGCTGAGATCGACCCGATCACGGAACACCTCGTCTTGAAAGTGCAGTCGGAGCGGCACCGTCACCACTCCGGCGGCGCGGCGGACTTCCTCTGGCAGATCGCAGGTGCTGTCGGTGACGATCCTGATGGCCATGGCTACTCGGCCGAGATTATGTACGCATAGAGGGCCTGGCCCCCGTCGTGGCGCTCCACCTCAAGGTTGGGGAAGCGCGCCCTTATCTTTGCCTCCAGGAGCTCGCTGTCGCCCACCTGGACGCTGGTGCCCCGGTAGAGCGTGACCACCTCCAGGGAGTCCGCCGGCAGCTTGGCCAGCGCGGCCACCACGACCTCGCCGAGATCCTGTCCTGCCGCCACCAGCTCCCCGTCCAAGACCGCGATCACATCCCCCTTGGCGATCATGCCACCCTGGTATTGGCTGGCCCGGACCGCTCTGGTGACCTCGACCGCATGCACCTCCCCCATGGCTCGCTGCATACGTTGGCGGTTTACCTCCAGGCGGGCGTCCGGGTCGAACGCCAAGAGCGCGGCGATTCCCTGCGGGAGATTGCGCGACGGCACCACGCTGACCTCATGCCGGCTGATCCGGGCCGCCTGCTCAGCTCCCAGGATCAAGTTGGGGTTGTTGGGCAGCAGGAGCACCTGGGTGGCCTGGGCCTGCTCGATCCCCTTGAGCAGATCCTCGGTGGAGGGGTTCATGCCCTGGCCCCCCTCGACCACAGCTGCCGCTCCGAGCCCGAGCAGGAGCTGGTGGAACCCGAAACCCGGAGCCACCACCACCACCCCCAGCGACAGCCTTCCCTCGTGGGAATTCCCCGAGCCGGCCCGAAGGCGGGCCTCGTGGTGCTGGGTGGTCATGTCCTCGACCTTGAGGCGCTCGATCTTGCCCAGCTCAGCCGCTCGGGTCAGCACCTCCCACGGCTCCTGGGTGTGAATGTGCACATGCATGAGGCCGGGATCCCCCACCACCAGGGCGGAATCGTCCTCGGCCTCGCTGCCCAGCCGGGATCGCACTTCCATGGGTTCCAGCTCGGATCCGACCAGGCTGAATTCGGTGCAATAGCCGAATCCACTTGCCGGAGCCTCCGTCGCCAGCACCCCGGGATGCCCGGGTCGGGCTCCGTTGGAGCCGGCCGGCGACAGGGCCGGCACCGCGATGTCGTCGGAGCCGATCATCACCTCCACCAGGGCGGAGAAGATGACCGCCAGCCCGAAGCCACCAGCATCGACCACTCCCGCTTGCCGCAGCACGTCCAGCAGATCCCGGCTGCGCTCCACCGCGTCCCAGGCCTCGCCGACGGCGGCTTGCAGGACCTCTGCGGTGGTCTTGCCATCGGCCGCCGCTCCCTCCGCCGCCGCGGCAGCATCCTTCACCACCGAGAGGATGGTCCCCTCCACCGGCCTCTTGACCGCCCGGTAGGCCACCTCCGCGCCTTCCCGCAGGGCTCGGGCCAGCACCTCGGGTCCCATCTGCTCCTGATGGGCGCAGCCACCAGCCACGCCGCGCAAGATCTGGGAGAGGATGACCCCGGAGTTCCCTCGCGCTCCCATCAGGGAGCCGTGCGCGACCGCCTGCGCGACCTGGGCCACCGAGGCCTGGGGCGGGAGCAGGTTGGCCTCGGCCAGGGCCGCAGCCAGGGTCAGATGCATATTGGTTCCGGTGTCGCCATCGGGGACCGGGAAGACGTTGAGGTCGTTGATGCGATCGCGCTGCTGGGCCAGCCGTTCCAGAGCGCGGGCGAGACCGAGCCGCAGGCCCGCCCCGGTCACCGTCTCGGGAACCGCAACCGTGGCCACCCTAGGCCGTCCCGGAGGGTGGCTGGGAGGCGCGGATGCCCTGTACGTTGACATTCACCTCTAGCACCCGAACGCCCAGGTTGTGGTGCAGGCTGTACCCCACTGCACTCATGAGGTTGTGGGCCACCTCCAGAATTCTGACTCCGTGCTCCACCACGATGAACAGGTCGACCCCGATGCCCTGCTCCTCGATCCGGAGTTCAATGCCGCGCTCGACATTCTCCCGGTTCAGAAGCTCGGCGATCCCGTCTCGAAGTCCGCGCGCCGCCATCCCGGCCACCCCGTAGCATTCCGCGCTGACCCTGGCGGCCAGCGCGGAAACCACCCGCGGAGAGAGCTCGACAGACCCGAGCGGATGGGTTTGGATAAGCGGGTTTGCGGTTGGCATCACCTAACAGCCTATGCTTGGTGGCGGCGCGACGGCCGAGCTCCCGGACGCGGCTGCCGGTCCCGGCTGGTAAACTGCGGCCGGAATCATACTTCGGAGCCGTCCCCGGACGCCGCTCCTCCACTCATTGATCACTCGAGGTT
>DAHVDN010000124.1 GCA_027313505.1 Candidatus Dormiibacterota bacterium | reverse complement strand
CGCCGTCTGCTCCGACTGCGACGCTCCGGAGGAGGCCATGCGCCGGGCCGCGGTTGCTCTGCACGAGACCAAGCTCCAGCCCCACCGCCGTCTCCACGTCCTCGGGGCCGAGGACGACCGGGCATTCGTCGAGCGGATCGAGCTGGCGGAGCGGCTCGCTGGCGCGGCCGAGAGAGGGGAGTTGAGGCTCCACTTCCAGCCCATCGTCTCCGCCGCCTCCGGACTCGTCACCGGCGCGGAGGCGTTGGTCCGCTGGGAGCATCCCGAGCGCGGCCTGCTGGGCCCGGACCAGTTCATCCCCCTGGCCGAGGAGACTGGCGGCATCTCCAAGATCGGCTGTTGGGTCCTCGACGAAGCGTGCCGGGCCCTATCCGCTTGGGTGGCGAGCGATCCCGCCGCGGCCCAGTTGAGCGTCTCCGTCAACCTCTCGGTCGCGCAGCTGCTGGGCCCGGGGCTGGTGCCGCACGTGGCAGAGGCTGTCGCGAACTGTGGCCTCCGCCCAGACCATCTTCACCTCGAGGTCACGGAGAGCGTCTTGAGCACGGACCCAGAGGCCGCGGCGAAGGTATTGGAGCAGCTGCACTCCCTCGGAGTCGTCCTCGCCATCGACGACTTCGGGACGGGGAACTCGTCGCTCACCGCCCTGAGACGCTTCCCCTTCCAGGTCCTCAAGGTCGACCGGGCCTTTGTGAGTGGGATCGGGGTTCGCCCTGACGACGAGACCATCGTGGCGGCGACCATCGGCCTGGCCCACGGGCTGGGGCTCACCGTGGTCGCAGAGGGGGTGGAGACCGAGGCTCAGCGGGACTTCCTGGTGCTGCACGGCTGCGACGAGCTGCAGGGGTACCTGCTGGGGAGGCCGGGGCCCGAGTTGGCGGCTGTTGTAGACTCGACTAGCGAGGCCCCCCGAGGGTGATCACATCGGGGAACTTGGCGTGAAGGTGATGTCGGCTCACCACAGCTTGGGAGTTGGCGCGCACAACACTCGCCAAGCCTGCCCGCCGAACGTCTTGGGGCCCCTCGGGTCTGGCTCGGCGCTCATCACACTCCAGCCGCGCGGGGCGCACCCTGGCGAGAAGTAGGCAATCGCCTTGTCGCCCGGGGCGTCGGCAGGTAAGGCGGCACGGAACGCGATCACAACATTCTCGTGCTCATCCCCGCTGCAGCCGGGGTAATGCAGTTCTCGTTGGCCAGTTCCCCTGGGCGCAGACCAAGGAGTGCTCGGGCACACGGCTCGCAGGTGAAGTGGGTCGCTTCGTCAGGGAAACGGACGGAGTCGCCCACCGAGGGTCCCACGTAGCCCTCGGCGAACTCGACGTGGCATCGCTCGCAACTCGCCGTGGGGGGCCAGGCTACGAAGATGCTCCGTCGACCCTCTAGCCGGAGCGTTGGCTTCTCCGGTCGAGCAGAACAGAACCGTGGCCAGGTGTCTCCTGGGTGGACCATGCAACACCTCGTTACGGGCGCAAGCGCCGTGATCGGCCTAGTGCTCAAACATACGCCTTCCCTGTAGGGCCGACTTCGCGGTCATCCCCGGAGGGGGGGTCACCGGGTTGCCGCGGAGCGCCGCTGACTCCCTCCCCCCGGACATGGGTAGTGGGCCAGCTTGAATGACTGCCCCCACATGGACGGTCAAGAGCTTCTCTCCTCCGCTGGACGCGGGGATCGCCCGCGCCGTTCTAATCCTTGACGCCAACCGGATTGAGACATGCGAGAGCTGCCAAGGTGGCCCGGACCACTCATGCCCGGAGTCGACCGTCAGATTCCACGGCACCCGGCGGTTTGATGGCACGCCTTGGGGATCTGCCTCGACTACGGTCTGGAGCCGTTCCACCTCGGGCGTGTCTGGGACGTGGACGATGGCGGGGAGCCGACCGGCCCGTACTGGGAACTGACGTTCCTGCCTAACTCTTGCCCAGACGCTTGCACTCAAGGCACTTCGGGCGTCCTGCCTTCCCATAGAGGAGATGGCGCGCCTCAATCGCTAGGCCGTACCGGCAATCTTCCCGGTTGGGGTAGACGTTCCGCTCCAGGGGATTTCGGGTTCGATGGTGTGATACAGAGGCACCTTCGACATGAGCTATCCCCCAGGGCCGCCTGGCACTCGTGGGGCCAGCTGGAGCGACCCGAGGGCACCAGCATAGGACCCGAAGACGCCCCCTCTGGCAGGGGCGCGGATAAACTCTGGGGGATGGGGAGTTGGAGGCTGGGGTACGCGTCGGCGGTCACGGTTAGCGCGGTCGGCGTGAGCCAACTCGGCACACCCGAAACCGTCAGAGTCGGAATCGCCCTGATTTGCGCCGCGTGCCTCATCGGTCTAGCGTCGTCCATTACCGTCCGGGCGTGGCTCGCTGAGCACATAGGAAGACTGATGTCGTCCTGGTGGTGGAAGCGCGTGAGCCGATCTAATCGCCGCCGCGGATACGCGGGCGTGGCGTTTGTGGACATTGTCGGAGTCCCACCGCCAGGAAGTCGCGCGGCGAAAGTCTCACTCGAGCGGCTGCAGGTGACGACGCACGGAAAGGGAGAGCGATGGATCGACTTTCAGACCCAGCCCCGCGCCTTGCACTTTATCCGGCCAGTGAACCGAAATATAGACGCTGGCGAATTCCCGTATGAGTTACTGTCTTGGCGTGGCCGATTCACCGTTGTACGCATCATGCCGAGGGGTCTCCTTATCGACGACCACATGATCGCTAACGTCATCATCGAATTCGAGATATTGCCAATGGAGGCCATCACTTTAGCAGCGCGACAATCTCCTCGACGGACCAAGGGTGCTCCGTCACCCCCCGCGCCATCGCCGGAGTCCCGGGATAGGGAGTAGCCAAGCTCTCGTGGGGCCGGGCAAAGTTGTAGTGCATGAAGTGGAGGCTGACGGCTGCCGCCAGGTTCTCGGCCTTCTTGGAGAATCCGTTGGTCAGCCGGGTGAAGCTCTGCATCCCCATCCGCATGGTGAGGTTCTGCCGCTCGATGTAGGAGGTTGAAACGTAGCGGGGGTCGGGGGTTGCCCTGAATCCGATGGGGCTGGGCTCCGGTGCACTCCTGGGGGCTGTAGCGGTGCTCAGACTCGGGGGAGCGCCGTGGAGCTTGATGAGCATGGCGTAGTCGATCTCCGCACCGAATGTCCCAACAACGGCCTCCAGATAGAAGCGGTGCCCGTCGGTGGTCAGCTGGATGCGGTTGACGATCCGGTCGGCCAGATCCTGGATGAAGACCGAGGCGTGAGCCGCGGCGCGGTCCCCGATCAGCCAGGTCAGGACTAGCTTGATGTCCGCTTCGAGCGTCACCTAGGTCCAGATATCGCCGTACCCGACCTGACCCCTTGTGGTCCTCGGGAGCGTTGGCCGCCATGGAGTGGCAGAAGGCCCAGATCTCGTCGCACTGGACCCGGC
>DAHVDN010000123.1 GCA_027313505.1 Candidatus Dormiibacterota bacterium | reverse complement strand
GTTCGCGCGCACTACTTTCGGTGTCGCGCGGGCGTAAGGCCGAGTCCGGCTAAGAGGTCGGGCGCCTAGTTCCGTCGCCCCGGGCCCATGCCGCCCTGCCTGGTCTCTCTCAGCCGGGAGCTTCCACTGGGCGCGTCGCCTACTCCCTCCCCTCGATGGTGACGGCTATCCGCTGGGGCGCCCCGAGCTGGACATGGGCGGCCTTCTGGACGTAGAGGGTGCCCACCACGGGATAGCCAGGGTGGTCCGACGGCTGGCCCGCCTCGTCCTCCGCGAAGCGGACCGTGTTCTTGGTCTCCCGCTCCAGGGTCAGGTTGATCCGCACGGCATCCTCCTATCGGCTCACGCCGTCAGCGACAGACGGCGGGCAGCGGCAGCCAGATCGCGGCTAAAAGAGTCGAGCCGTCGCAGCGAGTACAGTCCGTCGATCCGCGCGGAGCTCCAGAGGTCGTAGATCCGGGTCAGGTCGCTGGTTCGCCGGAGCCAGCCAATGCCGTCAATCACAACGAACACAAACTGGGTAGGTCGACGCACACTCGCCATCGCCTCAACCTCGCGGAAAGTGTCGGTCAGCTTACTGCCTGTGGCATTGAATCCCTTGACGGCAACGACTATCAACGCGTCCTTGCCGCCGGCCGGAATGGCTAGGTCGCAAGGGCCAGTCTCTCCCCCTCTGCCTTCGAAGCGGCACCGCATCGCATAGGACAGCCCTAGCGCCCGAGCGATCTCCTCCACTTTGTTCTCCAAGCCCCTCCCTTGCGTGACTGACCGGCCCCCTCTAGCGCGGGAGGCATAGCGCTCTACAAGGATGTCTGAGAATGACCAGGCCTGCACCCGATCCCGCTCAATCCGGGCCACGAGCCCGAATCCGTCATCGAGAGCCTCGACAATCAATTCTGGATTCGACTTAGCCTTCGAGCGCCAGTTCGGTGCCTTCAGTCTGAGACGGAGCTGGTTCTGCAACGCTTCGTGCGAAAGGCCGACACATGCTCCAAGGATGGAGATGGCTGAGGGATCGGCCCGGACAAGACCAGCAAGCGCCTCCACGGTGATCCCTTCCAGGGCCTGCACTTCGGCAGCAAAGGTCTTGAGTCGGGCGCGCATGGCGGGGGGGATGCCGGTCGGCTCCGCCAGATCAGACAGGCTCTCCTGGAACTCTTGGAAAGTGACGTCAGGGGCCACCCACTACTCCCCCACGAAAATGTACTCGCGCACTTGCCGCCTCTGGGCTGCCGCATGGGTACCGAACGAGTACCTGTGGGGAACCTCGATCATCTGCACGTGCGTCTTTGCCGACTTTAGCAGTGCCATAAGCTCAGTGGCGTCCGGGACTGCATTTGAGCTATACGAAAAGATGATGGTGCTATCACGGAACTGGTCAAAGGTCGAACGCAGCGCCTCGCGAATGGTACGAGGATATGCGAAGGGAGTGAATCGCTTCTCGAGCTTCCTGGTCATGGTGTCGTATCGGATGGGTCGATCCTGCCAGTAGACACTGAGCCCTTCGAGGAAGTGGTAACG
Source organism: Candidatus Dormiibacterota bacterium (assembly GCA_027313505.1). Taxonomy (GTDB): domain Bacteria; phylum Chloroflexota; class Dormibacteria; order Aeolococcales; family Bog-877; genus AG-12. The sequence goes on along the minus strand of DAHVDN010000123.1, from coordinate 1,888 downwards.
CTTGATGTAGTCGCAGTCATCGCGAGGAGGAGCGTAGGGTGGGTCCAGATAAACTGCGTCGAAGTCGGCCCGAGGAATGTCGGCGATATCTTGACAGAGGGCGTGGTGGTCGCGCCCAGAGTCGAAGACGGTCGCATTGTAGTCCTTGACGGCTTCGACAAACAGGGTCCTCAGCGGAGTCCGCAGCTGACGCCGACCGTCGTCATAACGGAGCGATGTTACCGTGAAGACCCCACGAGGCTGTTTCCACGCCGCCGCTAGGCAAAGCGATGCCAGTGCCAAGTCCCGGCGACTTCCGGTCATGTGAGCGATGTGTGACCAAGCGGAGTCCAGGAAAGCCAAATCGCCAGCATCGAAGTAGAGCCCGCGAAAGGTTCGGCTGATGAAATCGCGACCGTCCGCATTGGGGCCCATGATCCGTGCGACATCAGCAGAGTCGAGCTGCTCACTCGAGTTCTCAATGGTGGCCCGCGCTATCGTGGCCGAGAAAGTGAGGAAGTCGTTAGCAGTCACCGCCTTCCCCATGGCCTTGAGGGCGTAAGCGACAACTCCACTGCCACTGAAAGCGTCAAGCACCGTCTCGAAGTCTAGGCTGGCGAGGACATCGACAAGGGAGGCCATGACGCTGTACTTGCTACCCATGTAGCGCAGCCTCGGGAACGAGCGGACTCGTGCCAAGACCTCATCGATCGGAGGCTCTGTTGGGACCCATTCGGCTGCTAGAGCAGTCACCAAAGCAGTCCAGTGGCGACATAGTGACGGCACCCTATGGCCCCCGAAAGGAGGGCTGGCCGCTCCCAGGTCTCCTGTCTCACAGAGTCCACACCTCAATCTGACTCGCCGAGGTTGGGTTCGCTGTCGGGAGCCTCACGAACAAGTGTGCTGCCTTGTGCCCAGCAAGGTCAAGCCCACTTGACGAAAGGGTAACTTCCATCACCGCCCTAGTATAACTATCCGATGGGCCGAGTTAAGACCCCTTCCGATCTCGATGTCCGCTCTCGGGCCGTGGTCCAGTGTCTGAGGGTCCGCCGGCAGCACCTTGGATGGTCTCAGCCCGAGCTGGCCAGGCGCTCGGGCATCGGGGTCGAGACCATCCGAGCCATAGAGCAGGGCAAGCATCCCAACCTGGCGTTCTTCACCGTGACCAGGTGGGCAAGAGTGGTGGGGACGTCCTTGGAGGAGTTGGAGGCCCTCTCCGTCGGCGAGCCCGAGAGTGGTGGGCAAGAGTAGGCTCCCCCACAGTCGTTAGGGCCAGGAGGAGAAGCCATGGCGGTAGAGGTCCACGTGCAAGGGCAGATCGAGCCAGGGCGGCTGGCAGACTTCAGGGAGGCCGTGGAGCGCTACCGCGCCTACGCCCACGAGCATGGCTACGCCGAGCCCCAGGTGCTGTTTGGGCTGAGCGGCAAGATGAACACCGTCCGCCTCGTCTACACCTACGAGGACCTCAACGGGTACGAGGAGCACGAGACCCGCACCCTGACCGATCGGGACTACGCGGAGGCGGGCCAGCAGCTGGGATTCGTCAACGGCTCCGTGCGGTACGAGGTCTACCGCCAGATCTGACCTGCGCTGCCCGGGGCCCTCAGCGGGCGGCCGGCCCGGCCAGCGCTTGCAGTACCTCCTCAGCCCGGCGGACACGCCCGATGCGAGGGAAGCCGGCAGCTCCGAGGAGTGCCGCCAAGCTCATCGACTTCGTTCAGCTTGACAGCCGCTCCACCGTCTCCCGAGCTGTCCAGCGCGCCGGGGCGGAGGTCAGTAGCGATCCCGCACGTGCTCTGGGCGAGTAGCCGGCGCGATCTCGCACGGCTCTCGGGAATGTAGCCCCAACGACCGGTTAGGCAACTTTAGGCAAGTTCGAGGCTCAGCTCCACGTCGATGCGCTGACCCC
>DAHVDN010000122.1 GCA_027313505.1 Candidatus Dormiibacterota bacterium | reverse complement strand
CTACTTGGTCTCGCGATGGGAGGTGTGCCGCCGGCAGCGTCGGCAGTACTTGCGCAGCTCCAGGCGATCGGGGTCGTTGCGCTTGTTCTTCTGAGTGGTGTAGTTGCGCTCCCGGCACTCGCCGCACTGCAGGGTGATGATAGTTGCCGGCACCTTCCGATCTCTCCACACAAAAACGCCTGGCCGAGCCAGGCTTCAGCCGGAAGTATAGGCCCTGCCGGGGGAGGGGTCAAATCCAGCCCTGGGCCGGGGCCGCGCCCTGCCTGGCCCCGGCGGCCACCGGAGGTGCCGAAGTCGCCGTAACAGCCCCGTCGGATGGGATGACGGTTTCGTTGCCCATCGGCCCGGGTAGTCCCGGGAGCCCGATGGTTTGGGTGTATGTGAAAGTACAACTGCGCCTGCTCCCTCTCCCCTCGGCCGTCGACCGTCGCGTCCCGTCCCCCACGGGGTCGCTGGCCACCGGTGACGGCTGTCAGGACCCCGCCGGGCTGGTCCCGGCCGAGAGCCGAGCCGGCGGGTCCGCTGGCTGGGCCACCTGCCCCCCAGAGCCAAGCGGGAGGTGGTGGTGAGAATGGCCCGGTTGTCGGAGGGGGTCGCGAGAGTCACGCAACGACCTCTGGGAAGGCCGGGGACCGGGGCCCGCGGGCAGGTGGCCATCCTGTTCGCCCTGGCGGCGGTCGCGCTCATCAGCATGGCGGGCCTGGCTCTGAGTGCGGGGCTGGGTTACATGAACAGGACGACCCTGCAGGGAGCGGCCGACACCGCGAGCCAGACGGGAGCTCGAATGCTCTCAGCCGACTACCGGGCGGGGTCCGATACCAACCCCTTCACTTTGGCAGACATCGCCACTGCGGTGCAGAGCGTCGTCAAGGGAAGCAGTGCCGGCCCCACCGTGGGCAACTCGTTCTCCGCATTCCTGGTCACCGGCACGAACGTGACCCTGCCCGCAGGCGGATCACCATGCGTGGCCTCCGCGCCATCTTCGCTCCCGCCCCCCGGACCTGGTCAGTGTATCGTCTGTCAATTCTTCCCATCCGTGAATCCTCCAGTCGGGGTTCCCCTGTGTGATCCGGCAGAGCTCGGTGCACCCGGCCCCCTTCTTGCCGATGGGGTCGAGGTCGTGCCAACCAACACCAACGGCACCCCATTCCTGGGGCTCCTCGGGATCCACAACGGCTCGGAGGCAGCCAACGCCACCTCCATCTTCGGGCTGCCGGGCCTGGCTAGTCCTCCATACACGGTTTGGTATTCGTGCTTCAGCACCTCGCCAAGCTACTCCCCGTGGAACCCCACCACCGGGCCCCCTGCCCTTTACGACTACGTCATGTACTACAACAACAAGGGCGGACAGAAGGGCTACCAACAGAACGCCGCCTGTGGCGACTCAAACGACACAAATGCAAGCTTCAGCGGTGACCTGCATTCGGTGCTGCCAGTCCCTCCCGTCGTCCCGGGCTGGATCAATGCCAACTCCGGCGTGGACGCGGGTGCGTTGGTCTCGGAGAAGAAAGGGAACGAGTTCTTCATTCCCTTCACCGATTGCATTGGCCCCGCTAACAAGTATCCCTTCGCGTCATGCGCCACGGAGAAGGGTTTCCCCGAAGCGTGTGCCACCTCAACACCTCCGGGTAACAATCAGTGGGATCTGTGCATAGTCGGGTACGCGTGGGTCAAGGCGGTCAACGATTGCAACTATGGCTCCAGTGGGACGTCCACCCCGTGCATCGCCCAGATCATTCAGAACCAGAACTTGCCTCCTGGCGGCTTCTTGTGTGATCCGCTGGGGAGCCCGAACCCGCCGTGTGAGAACGCTGCCGGCACGAGCGGTGCCGAGTCTCTCGTCGTGCAGCTCTACACCACGTGATGGGCCCTCGCCGCAGACACCCGCGAGGGCAGGCCTTTGTGGAGTTCGCCCTCGTCCTGCCCCTCCTGCTTATTCTCCTAGCAGCTGGAGCCGACCTCGCGCGAATCTACTTTCTAGGAATCGAGACCAGCAATGGGGCGGCGCAGGCCGCGATGTACGTGGCCAACAACTCTTCCGACACCAATACGGCTACCGCGGGCCCGACAACCTATACTGCGGCGCAGCTCAAGTCGGTCGTGAGCAGCTCATACGGTGGCTCTTTCCTCTCCTGCGGCTCGATATCCGTCACTCAGAATCAGAGCTCATCTCCCACCGGGCCAAGTGGCATCAACAGTGACACCTACCCCGCGTCTGGCAACTTCTACGAGTACGTCACGGTGACCTGCAACTTCTCGCCGCTCACCCCCCTGATCCCCGTCGGACTCAAGCTGAAGTCGACAAGTTCCAATTTGGTCCTTGAGCAGTACTGACTCGATCCGAACGCGTGTTCTGGAGCCGGGCAGGATCTCGCTCAGGAGTGCGTCGCGCGGCGCGACGCTGGTGGAGTTCGCGCTCGTGGCCCCGCTCTTCCTCTTCCTCGTGTGGGGCATCATCGCCGGTGCCTGGTATGTCCTGGAGGTCTCGGCTGTCAGCAACGCGGCCCGCGAGGCCGCGAGTTGGGAGGCCGCCGGAGCCAACTTCGTGACCGTAGGTGGGATCTCGGAACCCTACTGCATGGACAGCGGTAACACGGTTCCTCCGGGCCTCATCTCAGCTGCGGCGGCGACCGCCGGGCCGTTCTCCCAGGAGGTACGGGCTTCCTCCTCCATCACGAACACCCCGACGTCGAGCAACACCTGTACTGTCACGATCACCGTGCCCTATACACCCCTAGCATCCCTGTTGCCGATCGGGCCAACGACCATCAAGGCTGCGTCCACCATCGTGGTGTCGCCACCCCAAACCTCGTAGTTGCATAGAGTGGCTCAAACGTCGCGCGCTCTCCCAGGTCGGCTCGGCCGCCGTCATCGGTGTTAGCGTCCGCCGTCCGAGTGCCACCGTGCGTGATCGGGTGCTGGCCGCTGGTTCGGGATGCTCCGAAGTGGTTCGCCTCGTAAGCGGCCCGCGCGATCGGGCCGGTCGCCTGGGATCGCCGCATGGCGAAACCGGTACCCGGCAAGTTCGATTGGTGAATCGATGAGTTCAATCTTGTAATGGTCGACTTGGGGTGGCGGAGCCACCGAGGTTGCAAGCCCATTCGACCCCAATCCGTCACGGACCGAGGGCGGCGCGACGACCACCACCGTCGGAGCTTCTGGATCCGCCTTCTGCCAGGTGACCATCTCCATCCCCACCTTGGGCTCCGGGGGGTACCTCGGGATCGGGCCCAAGTTCGTCACGGCGACAGCCATCGACTACGTAACGTGAACTCGCCCGGGCCCCATGCGATCGGGCCAGCCGGTATCAAGCCAGCTACATGTGGAGCCCAGCGGGGCGGGACGGTGCAGACTATGAGGCGTGGCGCAGGTTACCTACCAGCCCGGCTCCTCGGCAGACTTCGACCGCCTCTACCGTGACACCTACGCCCGGGTTCTCCAGACCGTGACGGCGATCGTCCGGGA
>DAHVDN010000121.1 GCA_027313505.1 Candidatus Dormiibacterota bacterium | reverse complement strand
TTCGACCTCAACATCGAGCGTGTCCTGGAGCACTGGCCCGTCGCCTTCGCTCTCCGGGAGTTTATTGCCAACGCTCTGCAACCACTCCAGCGCCCCGGCGGTTTCGGGGCCCGACCTGAGGTAATACGGGGCGTTGACTTCTCGGCCCCAACAGATCATGATCGCACCATTGCTGGGTCGTGAGCCGAATTCCGAACCGTTCGAGCTAGGAGTGCCAATGAGGTCGCACATAGACGCAATGAGGGGAACTGTGAGGGATGCTGGATCAACGATCACGCTGACAGCACCACGGCTCCATGTGGTCCGACCCATCGCAGTCCTCGCTATTTCCTTGGCCGCCGCCTTGGGAGGAGGCTGGGTGAGCCTCTCCCTTCGTGGTGGCCCCAGCCCTGTCCTCGCCCAAACCACATGCAACACGGACGGCCATCACTGGTATGGCCGGGCTACGTCTGGTACCGGAAGTCTCGGTACCGCCATTCATACCAACATGCCTGCTAATTTTTATGCTCCGAGTGGTACCGCGACCGATGAGGCAGCTTGGTACGTCGACCTCAACACTCTAGGGTCCTCGGGCTCTGCGGTCGAATTGGGATGGGTGCAGGGATTCTGGTCGTACACCAACAATGACTACGGGAAATTCTTCACCGGCCCCGTGGCCTACTACACCATCAACGATGGGGTCGCGTCGAACGACGGTTGGGTTCTCACAGGATACCTACCCGCAAGCACAAGTTACGAGTTTCAGATTGCCAACTATGGCGGGGACATTCAGGTCAGCGATTTGTCTGGCAGTGGACCCGGGTACGCAGCCAATATCCCATACCAAGTCACTGGGACCAGATGGAACATGTCCCAAGGTGAAGTCGCCGGCGGCCAAGGAGCATGGATGGGAGGGAACAACGGCTCAGGGACGACATCATGGGGCTACTGGGAGACAGGAACGGGCGCATTCTCTCCTTGGGGCTACTTGTCCATGTGCGATAACTCACCGTATTGGATCACGCAGAAGAGTTCCAATTCGTGGAAGAACGGAGGTAGCTGACAATGAAGGGTGCTCGTCTATGGGCGCTGTCAGGCATGGTTATGGTGATGGCGCTCATCGCGGGTTGTGGCGCCGGTAGCCTCGCGCATCACGGCGCGTCCTCAAAGATGCTCGGCCAGTCTTCCGTTGCTCAGCCAACCCCACCGGCCGGTGTGTGCGCGGGGAATAGCGCTGCTGCACTTCCGCCGAGCGCCCTGGGCGCGCGCATGGTGATCACCACGAGCTTTGGCGAGCCGCGGCCCCCCTACTCCACGGTGATCATGCCTGGGCAGAAGTTGCCTCCCACACGATTCCTGTGGTTGGAAGATCGCAACTATGCTGTCTCTGGCTTACCGAGCAGCTTCAGTTCGCTCACCCCGAGCCCCCTCACAACGCAATATCCCTCGATGGTCTTCCAGGCTGTAGAGACGGTCAATTCGTTTAAGACCGTGGCGGGCGCAACCAGCTGGGCGAATGGGTTTTTCCAGTCGGGCACCGCTCCAGCTGCATGGATATCCGGCAAGGATGTCCTCGTTCCCGCCGTGGAGGTCTCTGTTCCGAGCATGGGCGACTTCACTTTCGCGTCCGTACAGTCCCTGCCTGGGAGTAACCTACCTGTCAAGGTCTTCTTCGTCGTTCAACGTGGCGCGACAGTTCTCACTTTGAGCCTGACGGGCGGCTCGCTAATTTCTGTCGCGTCAGAACTTGCCGTGGCCCGACAGGCGGTAGGTGGTGTCATGAGTTCCTGCCCAAGTCTCGGCTAGAATGGTGTCTGCAGCTAGCCTGAATTCTTCGTTAGAGGAAGCGGACCCCTTGCCAGGTCCAGCGATGGCCTTGCGGAGCCCAGAGGATGCGGTTCGTGACCTCTACGAAGCAGTCCGGGCGCCGGGGGAGCTGGAGCAGGGCCTTGTGGTCCTCATGGTTCCCGTCCACGAACACGATCCACGAGCCAGAGTCGTCAATCTCGCTGCTGAGCCAGGCCAGGTAGTTCAGGCCTTCGCCAGTGAGCGGCCAGTACCCGAAGTCCCCGAGCTGGACGATGCCGTCCACCTGGTGCTCGCGGGCGGCAGGGAGCAGGACGTGCTTCCAGTGCAGGTGGTTGCTGTGTGTGTCGCCGGCGACCAGAAGGTGGGTCGGATCGCTTGGGAGGGGAGAGGCCATAGGTCGATGCCACGAGCAGCTGTGGCGGGGGGAAACCCCCTACGAGCCGAGGCCCCTCGAACTCTTGCGGCAGTTCGTTGACGGAGGCCGATCACTGGGCGACTCAACGATGGCTGGAGAATGGTGCCCCACGCTCTATCGATCTGATCGAACCTCAGATCGCCACTTTGCACCGGTTCTTCTAGAAAACAGGTGCCCCGCCCAGCTACCCCCTCTTTCGAGGAGCAGAGCCCAGGGGCTCTTGTCACCAGGCGGGGACTTTCCGATACGAGCAGAGTGTACTACGACTCTCTCGGCCCACAAAGAGAAGAAGAGGGGCAGCGGAACAGGTCAGCCGGTGAGAGCTTTCGCCTCTGGCCTCCCCAGCAGCTCGTCGCAGTCGCGCCGGACCAGGAACTCCCGCTGGGCCTCGGTCTCCACACCCTCCGCGGGTCCTAGGTCGCTGAGTTGTCTCCCGGCTCAGCGTCCCGCCCCCGTGCACGTCGCAGGGGCAGGCGATCCCCGACCACAAACACAGTGACGATAGACCCGAGGTCCAGTGCCGCCACCACACCAGCCGCTACTGGTTGGCCCAGCGATCCAAGGTATGCGGTCACAGCGAAACCCACGAAAGCCACGCCGAAACCGAGCCACTGCCCACGTCGCCCGGACTCGGTGGCCACTTTGAATTGATCACGTTCCAGGCCGATCTGATGCCGCTGGTAGGCCTCCGCCATTTCTACGATCCGATTCGCCAATCCGGGCATGATCCGGTCGTACCCAGCCAGGGTCTCTGGCGGGGGAAGCGGGCCAGAGAAGTGCGAGAACAACGCAGTGACCTGTGCAGTGACCTGTGGCCCAGAGAGCAGTCGCTCAACGACCTCAGGGGTAACTTGTTCGAGCAGGCCCTTGACGATCTCCTCGGCCGACTGGGAGGCACCACTGGGGTTACTCTGTGCAACCTCTGTCGCCCCGGCCTCAGGATCAGAAGCGGCGCCATCCTCTGGGGAAGGCGGGCTGTCCGTAGGAAGGGTCACTTGCGCGATGCGGCTTCCTGACGATCAATCGCGCTGCGCAGATCCGCGCCGACGCGCTGCCAGGCACTTGCCGGGCTCGCCTTGGACTCTCGGACGATCCGGTCCTGCTCGGCTCGGGCTCGCCTCGCAGCTAGGTCAATGATGACGCCAATCCCGGCTATCAGCGCGGCCACGCCCAAAGCCGATCCAAGCTCGTCAGTGTCTCCTCCGCGGCGGGAGCCCATGCCACCTCCTTCTGCTCGAGGTCCTTCCACGAGCTTCGGACCCTTCATGCCAAGCCTCCCGATCTGATCACCCTCAAGAGACCTAGCTATTCGAGTCTACAACAGCCGCCAACTCGGGCCCCGGCCTCCCCAGCAGGTACCCCTGGAGTT
>DAHVDN010000120.1 GCA_027313505.1 Candidatus Dormiibacterota bacterium | reverse complement strand
CGACGTTGCAAAGGAGCGGGGAAACGGGTGAGCCCTGCGGGGCGCCGGCCACCTGGGAGGTGACCACCCCGCCCTCGAGGACCCCCACTCGAAGCCAGCTCCCGATGAGCTTCAGCATCTTGCGGTCCGAGACCCTCTTGGCCACTTGGGCCATGATGGCGTCGAAGCTCAAAGAACCGAAGCAGTCCGAGATGTCGGCATCAAGCACCCAGACCGCCCCGGAGTTGACCGTGGTGCGCACCGCCTCCAGGGCCTGGTGAGCCGACCTTTTCGGTCGGAACCCGAAGCTGCAAGGCAGGAAGTCCGCCTCGAAGATCGGTTCCAGCATGGACTTGGCCGCCGCCATGACCACCCGATCCCGAATACAAGGGATCGAAAGCGGTCTGGACTTGCCCGGTTGCCCAGGCTTGGGGATGTTCACCCGCCGCAAAGCCTGGGGCCGGTACGTTCCAGCCTCCAGTTCTGCGGCGAGATCGTCGAGAAAGGCCCGTACCGCTTCGACACCCCCGTCCTCGATCGACGCGATGCTCACGCCGTCGACTCCAGGGGCGCCTTGGTTGGTGGCAACGTCGACCCATGCTCTCCACATCACATCACGGCGGGTGAGCTTGTCGTAGAGCGCGTGGAAGCGACGTTCCGGGTCTTGCTTGGCACTGCGGTAGAGCACACGCTGGAGCGCATGGAAGGCGTCCACCCCCTCGGCCCGGCTGATGGACCTAGCCGACAGAGCGGCACTACCGCCCTGCGGGCCATCGGGTATGTCCGGCTGATCTAGACCTTCGGTCACTGACCGACTCCCTTCGCTTCACACGTCTGCATCGATGAACCAGGGGCCCTTCGCATCAGGCGGGGCCGTGCCAGCCGTTGCCGTCGTCTGCTACCTATGACCCCCTCCGACTTCCTCTCGGCCGCCATACCACTTCCCGGGGTCACCGGTTATAGGCAGACATCGCTTCCCGTCACCCACCGTGACGGGGCCGAGGAGGATCTCCCCATTTCCCAGGACCGCTCTCTGACCGTTCCACGCCAACTACGCCGGAGGGTTCCTCGGTGCCCGCTTCCGGTTCCCAGGCACCTTCCATGGCCTTCGCCGATTCCTCAGCGGCTCGGCTCCCTCTTGGCCCCGCCTCTCGACGGGTGGGTGATAACGGCGCTGATAAGGCCTCGCAACTTCACACACGCTACGGACCGGTCAGTTGTTTCGCCCCGCTTCGCACCCGGCCTCTCGACCACGCACGGGGGCGTCCCTACCCAGGACCCGGACGTCTCCTGGGACCAGACCTACCCTGGCTAGCTGTCCTGAGTTAGCGCTCGGGCCACATCATGTCATTTCAGTATCCTCCTTTCTGGACAGGTGCCCGAGCTAATGGGCACACGGGGAATCTCGCCCCCCGGCGCTCGCAGAACCGGACGTGAACCTCTCAGCTCATCCGGCTCCCACAAGTCGGCTTCAGGTCGACGAGATCATGCGGAACCTGTCAATAGGCAATTGCCGAATATCTACGCGTTTTGGATGGACGGTCGGTTGATCCAAGCTTTGGTCGGCACTCGGTGGGGCTTCGGGTGCGTGGTGAAGCGCTCGGGGTGTGCCTGGGCAGCCGCATCCAAGGTGGCCTGGCGGCGCTCGACGATCAATTCGTGGCGGCCGACGTGAAGGTCAGCGGGGCGGAGGTATCCGATCCCTGAGTGGTAGTGGACCTCGTTGTACCAGTGGAAGAAGCTGCGGCACCAGGAGCGCGCGGCCTTGATCGAGTCGAACCGCTCGGGGTAGTTCGACCTGTACTTCAAGGTCTTGAAGTGGCTCTCGATGTACGGGTTGTCGTTCGAGACTCGGGGCCGGCTGTGGGACTTGGCGACCCCGAGCTCGTTCATGAGCTCGGCGACGGTGCCGGCGATCATGGGGGATCCCCGGTCGGCATGGATGACGAGCTGGTCGCGGTCCACCCCCTGGCGCCGGCAGGCCTCGGCGATCAGCCTGCGGGCATGGGTCTCGGACTCGGACTCGCAGACGGACCAACCGACGACGCAGCGGCTGTAGATGTCGATGATGCTGTAGAGGAAGTAGCGGACTCCTTTCACTGGGCCACGGAGTTTCGTGATGTCCCAGGTCCACACAGCATTCGGCCGGTCGGCCTCGAGACGCGGCACCCCGTAGGCGCCACGACGCTGGTGCCCGCCCCGGCGACGTTCGCGGACAAGGCCCCGTTCGGCAAGCACCCGGTACATCTGGCGTTCCGAGCACAAGTAGGTGCCTTCATCGAGCAGCGTGGAGTACACCTGGGCGGGAGCCAGGTCGCAGAACCGTTCGGAGCAGAGCACCTCTACGATCCGCTCCTTTTCTGGGTCGGAGAGCGCGGCGGGATGAGGACGAGGAGCCCGTGAGGTGGGTTCACTCTGCGCCCGCTGGGCTAAGCGGTCCTCATCACGCTGGCGGCGATAGCGCCAGCTGCGGGGGTTGACCGCAAAGGCCCGGCAGGCCGTCTCAGCGCCGACTTTCGGGGCGAAGACCGCCACCTGGTCGTCGAGCATGGCGGTCACTTCTGCTCGGCTCTCTTGCGGCTGTGTCGCTGCAAGAGAGCCGATACTTTTCCCTGGGCGTCGATCAGCTCCTCTGCGACCTGGAGGCGGCCCTCGAGGTCCTCGACCCGGGCGCGGAGTCTGGCGTTCTCCGCCCGGACGGGGTCACCTTTGCGCCCTGGCCGCTTCTGTCGCATCGCCTCGAGCGCACCGCGCTCACGTTGCTTGCGCCATTCGGAGACGAGCGAGGAGTACAGGGCCTCGCGACGCAGAATCTCACCTCGCTCGGACTTGGAGTCTGCCGCGTCGAGCTCGGCCAGCACCCGCAGCTTGTAGGCCGCCGGGTACACCTGGCGGGCAGGACGCACCTCCGGGTCGGGACCGGGCACGGCCTCCACAGTAGTGACGGACATCTCTCCTTCTCGTTCCTCGCCCTGCTCATGGTTGCAACCCCAATGGGGCGGCAACTACCAGTCTGACAGAGAGGGGTAGATGGTGTGCATCAGGCGTCGGACCTCACCAAGGGTGCTATCGGCAATGGCTCTGGCTCGCTCAGCGCCGGCTGCGAGGACACCGCGTAGATAGCTCGGGTCCCTGACCAGTTCTCGTCGCGCCTGGCGGATCGGCCCGAGACGGTCGTTGACAGCCGCGGTGACAACCTTCTTCAGGGCGGCGGCGCCGGCGTCGCCAACCTGGTTGGCCACAACCTCAGGGGCTTCATCTCGACATAGCGCGGCCAGCAGCAGCAGGTTCGAGACCTCGGGGCGACGCTGGGGGTCGTAGGTGACTCGCCGCTGAGAATCGGTCTTCGCTCCGCGCAGGATGCGCGCGGTTTCGTCCTCCGTGGCGCCGAGGGCGATGGCGTTTCCCCTGCTCTTGCTCATCTTGGCGCCATCCATGCCGAGCAGCAGTGACGCCGCACCGAGGAGGCCGGCGGGCTCGGGAAAGTACGGCAGATCTGGCGAGTAGCGGTCGTTGAAGCGTCGGGCGATGGTACGCGTCAGCTCGAGGTGGGCGAGCTGATCCTTTCCGACCGGGACGAGGTTGGCATGACGGAAC
>DAHVDN010000011.1 GCA_027313505.1 Candidatus Dormiibacterota bacterium | reverse complement strand
CGCCAGTGGTCAATTCCCGTGGCCGCCAGCGGTCAGATTCGTGGCCGCCTCCGGTCAGAATCTCATGGCCGCCGACAGCGGTGCACCGCCACTCCAGCGGCCGAGAGGGCGGTCGCTGACGCCTCCGAGCGGGCCAGCCCGGTGACCTGATGTCCGGCGGCCAGGAGGTCGTGAACTGTCGCGGAACCGATCCAGCCGGACGCTCCGGTGACGAAGATACGTACGAGATGGACCTCCAAGTGGTCGACGGCCTTGCCAGGTTTAGAGCTACGGCGACCTGATGTCAGTTACTGCCGTCACGGTATCACGGATGTCAGTTGCTGTCATCAGCTAGTACCATCGGAGGATGACACGTTGGCAGCCCGGCAGTCGAAGTCGGCTTGAGCAGGCTGCGATGGCGCTCTACGGAGAGCGTGGATTCGACAACACAACCGTGGCGGAGATCGCGACGCGCGCAGGCCTGACCGAGCGGACCTTCTTCCGCCACTTCGCCGACAAGCGCGAGGTGCTGTTTTGGGGAGCGAGTGCACTGCAGGAGCTACTTGTTAGCTCGGTCGAGGGCGCGGCCCCTTCGGTTGCGCCATTGGAAGCTATCGGCGACGCCCTCACCGCTGCGTCCGCCCTCCTTCAGGAGCGCTCTGAGTACTCTCGCCAGCGACAGAGGATCATCGCCGCGAGCGCGGAGTTGCGCGAACGCGAGTTGATCAAACTTGCCTCGCTCGCCGCGGCGCTGGCGGAAGCGTTGCGCGATCGCGGTGTCCCCAACTCCCAGGCGCGCTTGACCGCTGAGGCAGGGGTCGCCGTCTTCAAGGTGGCGTTTCAACGCTGGGTTGAGGAGGGCGATCAGCAAGGGCTGGCGCAGCTCATCCGCGAATGGCTAAAGGAGCTGCGGTCTATGACAGCCGGCGGATGATCGCTCCGTCCCTGCCCCAGGTCAGAGACGTCTTGCGACCCAAACCACCCTGGTGGTCCGGATATTGAGGTCGTCGCGCTGAGTGACGCCTGCTGGGCCGTCGCCATCGATGAGGATGTCGAGAGTGGCCAGGTCGTCTGCGTCTAGGTCACCCTTGAGGTGGGAACGGAGGCGTTGCAGGGAGGCTCGAGCGTAGCGGCCGGCGGAGGCGGGAAGGGGCTTGATCAGATCGATGACGAAGTTCCTCTCGGCCTCGATCGTGAACCCGGCCTGGGATAGGTGGTGCCCCCAGTCGGAGCCGAGATTGGGCATCGCTACGGACTGCCCCTCAGCCAGTGCAGCGTGGCAGCGTGATTCCAGACCCGGGCGGCCGACGCCAAGGTCTTCGGGCAAAAAGCGGGGGAATGAGGCCATTTCGACGACAACTAGGAGCCCGCCCCGGCGGAGCGCGTTGAAGACCTCGGTGAGGATCTTCAAAGGGTCCGCCAGGTGATGGAGGGAGGAGGACGCCCATGCGAGGTCGATTCCCGCGATGCTGGGAAAGCCAGTGTCCAGGTCCGCCTGGATGGTCAGGACCCGGGTGTCCATGCCGCGGGCACGGGCCTTGCCCATCAGCTGCCTCAGAAGTTGGGCCGACAGGTCGACCGCGAACACCTCGGCCTGCCTGAAACGCTCGAGGAGGGCGAAGGTTCCAGTGCCGGCGCCGCTGCCCAGGTCCAGGATCCGTCCCGGAGGGCCGTCGGCAGCCACCTCTTCAATCCAGGCGGTCACGTCGGACAGGTACGAGTGCAGCACCTCGGCATCCAGGTCCAAGAGCTCGGCCATGGCCGATTGGTCAGGCTCGGCTGAATCTCGCTGGTGGTGGTGGTTTGACATGGAGCCATCGTAGGGGCCACCTGGCAGGGCGACCTCGACGCCGGGGAGTAGGCGGAGAGTCGATGTCGGCTCCCTGATGCTCAGCTCCCGCTCGCACCAACCCCCCGCTAAATGCGATCCTTAATCCTTCATGCGAAACCCAGGAAGCAGAGAGCTTCGACGTAGGCAGGCGCGGATGGAGAGCCAGCAGCGCTCCAATGTCCGCGAGCGGGCCCAGGCTCCCCGACGTGAGGAGATGATGCGGAGCGGCGGCCTGCTGGAGGGGCTGGCGCCGTCGGTCGTGACTCGCCTTGCGCTGCTCTCCCTCGTAGCTGGCCTGGTGCTCATCGGCCTGGCGGTCCTCGGCCTGCTGATTGAGATCGGGCAACACGATCTCTTCTTAGGGATAACGGTGGTTCTGGTTGCCTTGATCATGGCGGGCACGGCCCTCTCGATCACTGCTCCAGCCTTCCAGATTGCGCGGCGCGATCGCAAGGGAGCCGCCCGCAACGTTCAGGGACAGCTGGTGGGCGCCAGCAGCATCTCGGCCACCCCTACCCTTGCCACCGTCGCCATCAACGTGGGCAAGAACATGGAGCAGTTCCGGATCCGGTCGGAGCTATTCGAGCGAGTCAAGACAGGTGCCACGGTGGTCGGCCTCACGGTCACCCCCGGGCTCAACCATGTGCTGACCCTGACCGTGATCCGGCGTGACCGCATGGCGATCATGAAGGAACCTCCAATCACCAGGGCGATGCGGATATCGGTGTGGCTGCCCCTCATCTCGATCGCCTCGCTCATCGTCGGGCTGGCGATCGGGTGTGCCATCGGAGTTCTGCTGCCTCTTGGCAATGGGGTGGAGCACCCCCTGGTCACCCTGGTCCTGGCCGCTGCGATCGCCGGCCTGATCGCCCTCGGAACCCGTTGGTACAGTCAGCGGCTGGTGAAACAGCTCGGGCTCTGACCTCCGATCCGGCGTCCATTCGCTTCGATTCATGGGGTGCCCGGACCGCTGCCTGATAGACTTGCCCTGAAACCTGCACCCGGTCCCCAGCCGGCTGCATACCCACAGGATCTGGGAGGCGCCCGATTGCTGCGCGAGTATGAGCTCTTCTACATTGTTCGCCCTGACCTCGAGGAGGAGCAGGTCCGCATCGCCATGGACGAGGTTGCCGGGCTGGTGTCAGGACATGGAGGCGAGGTTGCGAAGTCCTCGCTGTGGGGCAGAAGGCGTCTGGCCTACACCATCGCCACCTTCACCGACGGCTACTACGTTCTTAAAGAGATAACCCTGCCGGCGGACAAACTCCGCGAGCTGGAGCGTCAGCTCATCCTCGATGAGCGCGTCATCCGGCAAATGATCACCCTCAAGCAGGTATATCTGCTCCCTGAGGGGGAAGACCGCCGGGGTCGGGTGCGGACCAAGAGCCGCGATCGGGCGGCGGCAGCGGCCGCAGGCGTCGCCCCCGAGGAATTGGAGTTGGCGGACGAACTCGGTGAGGAAGATATCGGGGATCTTGAGGTCCCTGCGGCAGAGGGCCCAGACGGATTGACCGCGGGGCTTGAGGACGGGGAGGAATAGCTTTGGCTGGCTCTCTCAATCGGGTGATGCTGATCGGCCGCTGCACGGCTGATCCGGAGATGCGGTACCTACCCAGCGGCCAGCCGGTGACTCAGCTGCGCATTGCCACCAATCGATACAGCACCTCTCAGGAGGGAGAGCGCAAGGAGTTCACCGATTACCACGATGTCGTGGTCTGGAATATGGGTGGACGAAAGCTTGCTGAGATTGCCGGGCAGTACCTCAAGAAGGGCAGCCTGGTGTACATCGAAGGCAGACTCCAGACACGGTCGTGGGACGGCCAGGACGGCCAGAAGCGATATCGAACCGAGGTCAACGCCAACGACATCCAGTTCCTGGAATCCAGGGGCGGAGAAGCCGGAGAAGGGGCTCCCCGGGTGGCGCCGTTCCCCCCGCCCACCGGAGGCGAGGGGCCTGCCCAGGACGCCGCTGACGGGGACATTGACCCAGACGACATACCCTTCTAGGACAGATCGAATAACTTGAACGGAGGCTAGGAAGAGCAAACATGTCGGAGTACGCGCGGCGACGTCCGCGCAAGGTGTGCAACTTCTGCTTGGAGCGGATCGTTGACGTCGACCACAAAGAGGTCGCCAGGCTGCGCCGCTACATAAGTGAGCGCGGGAAGATCCTGCCTCGACGCGTGACTGGCACCTGTGCCCTTCATCAACGTCGGCTGACGGTGGCCCTAAAGCGGGCGCGCCACATGGCTCTCTTGCCCTTTTCGACGGACCAGCGCTGACCGGGCCGAGGACCTGCGAATTGGCCCTTTTTTTGGGCGCTCTGTCTGCCGGACGAGTTGGGATGACTGGCCAGATCGCCGGCCGGGAGCGCTGAGCTGTCCGCCTCCCGCACCAGCCCGGCGTCGGTGATCACCCTCTCCTTCGATGTCGGGGGCACCGGCATCAAGGGAGACACGCTGGACCTGGCGGGCAGAACCACCTCCGAGCGGGTTCGCATCCCGACTCCGTACCCCCTCAGTCCGTCCGGACTGGTCGCGGTCTTTCAGGAGATCGCCGCGAAGCTCCCCCCCTTTGATCGCGTCTCGGTGGGATTCCCCGGAGTCGTCAGGGGCGGAGTGATCCTGAGCGCTCCCCATTTCGTCAGAGAGAAGGGAGATGGAACTCCTATGCAACCGCAGCTGGTCAAGGAGTGGGACCACTACGACCTCGCCTCGGCGACCGCCGAGAAGCTGAAGTGCCCCACCAGGGTTGGCAACGACGCTGAGGTCCAGGGGATGGCGGTCGTAAAGGGAAGGGGACTGGAGGTCGTGCTCACTCTGGGCACCGGTGTCGGCAGCGCCATCTTTGATGGCGGCAGTCTGGGGACCCACCTGGAACTGGCCCATCATCCGCTGCACAAGGGCAAGACCTACAACGAGTATCTGGGTGACCTGGCCCGCAAGCGCATCGGTGACAAGCGTTGGAACAAGAGGGTGCTGTCAACAGTCGAGGTGGTGCGAGCGCTGCTCTTCTTCGATCACCTCTTCCTAGGAGGAGGCAACTCCGCCAACGTCCGGATTGACCTCGGAAGTGATGTGACGCTGGTCGACAACGACGCCGGGATCCTGGGAGGAATTCGCCTCTGGGACGAACCGGCGCGGACTCGGCGAAGAGCCCCTATAAACTGAAATAGTCAGGGACCGGTGCGCCCCAGCGGCTGACCTCCGGAGCCCAAGAGCCACTTGCAGCCTTTGGAGAGCAGATGAGTTCGGTCGGAGCTGACGCACCCCGCGTCCTGGTCGCTGACCCCCTGGCCGAGGACGGACTGGGTCGACTTCGAGGCGGCGCGCTAGTGGAGGTCGCCACCGGCCTCACTGAGGACGCCCTTTGTGCCCTGATCGGACCTTTCCTTGGGCTCGTGGTCCGCAGCGAGACCAAGGTCACAGCTCGGGTCATAGAGGCTGGGGTGAACCTCAGGGTCATCGGAAGGGCCGGGGTGGGGGTTGACAACATCGATGTCCCCGCGGCGACCGCCAGAGGGATTCTCGTGGTCAACGCCCCCACCGGCAACACCGTCGCGGCGGCCGAGCACACGATCGCCCTGATGCTGGCCCTGAGCCGCAACGTCGCTCGCGGGGATGCCTCACTACGGGCGGGCAGGTGGGAGCGCGCCAAAATGGTCGGGAACGAGATGCGGGGGAAGACGCTCGCCGTGGTTGGTCTCGGCAAGATAGGGGTCGAGGTGGCTCGGATTGCTCAGGGACTGCAGATGCGGGTGATCGCATTCGATCCGCTGATCTCGCTGGAGCGCGCCGAGCAGCTTGGGATCTCCATCGGATCGTTGGACGAGGTGCTCCCCCAGGCCGACATCCTCACAGTCCACACGCCTCTGAACGACACCACCAGGGGCCTAATCGGTGGCCGAGAACTGGCCCTGCTGCCCCAGGGCGCACGGGTGCTGAACGTGGGCAGGGGCGGAATCATCGACGAACACGCCCTCGCCGACGCGGTGACATCCGGCCATCTGGCGGGAGCGGCGGTGGACGTGTTCACAAAGGAGCCCCCTCCCGCCGACCATCCGCTTCTCCAGGACCCAAGAATTTTGGTGACACCACACCTTGGAGCGTCCACTCACGAGGCTCAGGTCTCGGTGGCCACCGATGTCGCAGAGCAGATGATCGACGTCCTCAACGGCCGTCCGGCGCGGTGGGCGGTCAACGCGCCGCAGGTCTCGTCTGACGAGATGGGGCTGGTGGTTCCGTACCAAGAGCTCGCCCACCGTATGGGCCGGCTGTGGGCACAACTCGGCGGGGGAAATCTGAAGGCGGTGGAAATCCTCTACCAGGGGGACGTGGCCGGGGTGCACACCGCTGCGATCACCGCCGAGGTGGTCGCGGGCATGCTGGGGCAGTTCTCCCACGATCGGGTGACTTCGGTCAACGCCATGGAGATGGCTATGAGGCACGGGGTTGAGGTGCGCGAGCAGAGGAGCTCCAAGGCCAGCAGTTTCGCGGGATCGTTGCTGCTCCGGGTGGAGGGCAGAGGACCAAACCTCATCGAGGGGACGATAGTTCTGGGGGAGCCCCGCATCATGCGCCTTGACGACCTTCGCCTTGACCTCCTCGCCAATGGGTCGTTCCTCTTCCTAGAGCACACGGATCGTCCGGGCCTGATAGGGGAGATCGGCCAGCTCCTGGGTGCCGCCAACGTCAACATCGCTGAAATGCAGGTGGGTCGGGAGGCTCCAAGGGCCAGCGCCGTGACCGCCGTGAGGGTCGACGATGAGGTCCCACCGGAGCTGATTGCCCAGCTGGCCGAGGTGTCCGACGTGCACCGGGTGCATCGAGTGGAGTTCTAAGCCGATGGCCCGCGTCATGCCGTTCTCGGGACTTCGCTTTGACCCGGGCAAGATCTCGCTTGGCGACGTAATCGCGCCTCCCTATGACGTGATCAGCGCCCCCCTTCAGGAGGAGCTCTACTCCAGGGCGATGCAGAACATCGTGCGGGTGGAGTTGGGGCGGAGCTACGAATCGGATGTGGACGGGGAACGGGATCGGTACACCAGGGCCCGTGATCACCTCCGGATCTGGATCGAGCAAGGGTTCCTGCGCCGTGATGCGGAGCCCTCGCTGTACCTGCACCGGCACACCTTCAGCGCACCAGACGGCAGCGGCGAGCGGGTGCGTTTGGGGTGCTTCGCGGCGGTCGAACCGGTTGCCCACGAGCGCCACGAGGTGCTCCGCCACGAGCTCACCATGAGCAAGCCCCGGGAGGACCGACTGAGGCTGTTCCTAGCCACCGGAGTACAGACCTCCCCCATCTCCCTCCTGTATGAGGACTCATCTCCAGTGACGGAGGCGATGCGGGCCCAGACCGAAGCGGGCCCGGAACTTGCGGCAGCGGTGGTGGAGGGGGATTACGGGGTCGAGCGCCACCAGCTTTGGAGGGTGTCGGATCCCTATGTGATCGCCACCATCACCGACGGGCTGTCCAAAGCTCGTCTCTTCATCGCGGACGGGCACCATCGCTACGAGACGGCCCTCGGTCTGCATCTTCCAGGAGTGCTGGCCCTCCTCAGTCCCCTGGACGACCGAGCCAACATCATTCTGCCCACCCACAGGCTCCTGCCCGCGAGCCGGCTGAATGCGGACGAACTCATGACGGCATTGGTCGGGGTGGGGTGGGAGGTGGAGCGGGTCGACCGCCTGTCTGTCGGGCTGCGCCGGATCGACGAATTGGTCGCAAGTCACCATGCGTTTGTGATCTTGGATTCAGGGACCAAATGGGTCGTGGCGCGCCGTCGCCGGGCCGCCCCACGCGATGGAGCGGGCGGCACTTTGGATGTGGCGGTTCTCGATCGGGAGATCCTGGAGGCACAGCTCGGAGTCGAAGTATCGGAGTTGGAGGGCGGCCGTCTTCGGTACAGCAGGGACGCCGAGGAGGTCGGGCGAATGGTGGAGACCAGGGGTGCGCTGGGGCTCCTGCTCAACCCCACCTCGGTCCGCGAGATGGCTCAAGCCGCAACTGCGGGCGTGGCAATGCCCCAGAAGTCGACCTACTTCTTCCCCAAGGTGCCGGCTGGTCTCGTCCTGATGCCCAACCAGTGAGGCTTTTCCCCGTCAGCACCGATGCCGGTGAGCTCTTGAGTTTGGCGTGGGTGTCAATTCGGGTAGCCTTGTAACTGAAGTGCCCACTTACGCATACCGCTGCGAGGCCGGCCATGAGTTCGAGGTCGTCCAATCGATCACCGACGACGCCCTCAAGAGCTGCAGCGTCTGTGGAGCGCCGGTGAGGAGGATGGTCTTTCCGGTCGGGATAGTCTTCAAGGGCCAGGGCTTCTACAAGACCGACTCCCGGTCCTCAACATCCAGCTCGATCGGTCCGGGCACGAAAGAGAAGTCGACGGCGGATACCAAAACCACCGAGTCCTCGGCTGAGAGCAAGCCGGATTCGAGTTCCAAGCCGGAAGCGGCGCCGGGCGGAGCCGCCACTGTTGGTGGCACATCCAGCGCGGGAGAGAAGAATGGCTGAGCCAGTTCAGGTGAGCGACGCGACGTTCGACAGCGAGGTGATCAAGTCCTCGGTCCCGGTGTTGGTGGACTTTTGGGCGGACTGGTGTGGGCCCTGCAAAATGCTGGCGCCGGTAGTCGAGGATCTGGCCCAGGAGTACGGGCCCAGGATCAAGGTGGCCAAGCTGGACGTTGACGCCAACCCCAACATCGCCGGTAAGTTCGGGGTGATGAGCATTCCCACCCTGATCTTGTTCAAGGGTGGCGACGCGGTGCAGCGGCTGGTTGGGTACCAGCCCAAGTCGGCACTCAAGGCGAAGCTAGACCCGATGGTCTGATCTTCGGGATCGGCACCTGACCGGTTACGATCAGGTGCCGATGCCAGATCTTCAAGAACACTTCGCACGCGCCATCGCCCTGGCGGCTGAGCAGCTGGGGTCCGATGCGGCCCCCGTGATTGTGGTCGAGCCTTCGGCGGTCCCCGAGGCAGGCGATTATTCCTCTCCGGTCGCATTCCGGCTGGCCAAGTCCATGCGCCGGCCCCCGAGGGAGATTGCGGAGAGCTTGGCGCGCATCCTCGAAGCCAACCCCCCTCCGTACACCCGGGCGGTGACCGCCAGTGGGGGAGGATATCTGAACTTTCTTGTGGATTTCGACTCCTTCGCCCCGGAGGTGGTCCGAGAGGCTCTCTCGGTAGGGGATGTCGTCGCGCCGGATTCGGCGGCTGGCGTCAAGGTTGTGGTTGAGCACACCGCCACCAACCCCAACAAGGCCGCCCACCTGGGCCACCTCCGCAACGCCTGCATCGGTGACACCGTGAGCCGCCTCCTTCGGGCCACAGGCCATCGGGTGGAGGTCCAGAACTACATCGACGACACGGGTGTGCAGGTGGCCGATGTTCTGGTGGGGATCCGCCACCTCGGGCTTCAACCCGAGGAGGGGGAGAGCTTTGATCGCTTCTGCTCGCGTGCTTACGTGGAGGTGTGTCATCGCTACGAGACTGAACCTGCCCTGCTTGACCTGCGCCGCGAGACGCTGAGGGCGATTGAGGCTCGTGACGGAGAGATAGCCACCGCCGCCAAGGAGCTGACCAGCAGGATCGTCGACTGCCACCTGCGAACCATGGCGCGCGCGGGGATCAGTTATGACCTCCTCACCTGGGAGTCGGACATCATCGAGCTCGGGTTTCTGCGCCAGGCCCTCGACCTGCTTCTGGAGCACGGCGTCATGCGCCGCCCCGATCAGGGTCCTCTGAGCGGCTGTTGGGTCCTTCCCCTGGAGGAGACCCTGGAAGGGGGGGAAGCCGATCTGGTCGACGCCAAGGTCCTGATCAAGAGCGACGGCATAGCTACGTACACAGCCAAGGACATCGCCTACCACCTCTGGAAGTTCGGGGTGCTGGGCCTGGACTTCGGCTACCGGCTCTGGGCCGATGGCGGCCCGTCGACCTCCACATCGGAACCTGATCTCGCGACTTTGGACCCACTGCAATTCGGCCACGCGGGCAGGGTAGTGAACGTCATCGACCAGCGCCAGAGCGCACCCCAACGGGTGGTGAAGGAGGCACTGCGCAGGCTGGGCTTCGAGGGCCAGGCCGATGCCCTCCATCACCTGGCCTATGAGGTCGTGGCATTGTCCCCGGCTGCTGCCGATGCGTTGGGAGTCGACACCACCAGTGGGAAGAGCCAGTACGCCCTGAGCGGACGGCAGGGGATCGAGATCGGGGCGGATGCGCTGCTCGACGAGGCGCAGCGACAGGTGGAGGCAAAGGCCCGGAATGCCGACACCGCCGCCCGGCTGGCTGCCAGTGCGGTGCGCTACTACCTGTTGCGCTTCGGCCTGAACTCCATCATCACCTTCGACTTCGAAGAGGCCCTCCGCACCAGCGGAGATAGCGGGGTCTACCTGCAGTACGCCCACGCCAGAGCCTGTGGGATTCTGCAGCGGGTGGATCCCTTGCCGATGCCTGCGCGCGCCCTGGAGCTGAGCTCCCAGGAGCGAGAGTTGATCAAGGTCATCGCGGAGTTCCCCCGAGCCGTGGCGGAGGCGGCCGCCTCACTGACGCCTTCGACCCTGGCTGCCTACACCTTCCGCCTGGCCACCAGTTTCAACGACGTCTACGAGCACACCGAGCGCCTTTATCGAATTCAGGACCCCGAGGTCCGCGGGGTACGACGGGGGGTGGTTGATGCTGCGCGGGCAACTCTCGCTCGAGCTCTCCAGCTCCTCGGAATGGAGCCCCTGGCGCGTATCTGACCCTCCGCCGCCGGGGCCAAGGGGCTTTTGGCATACTGAGACGCTGTGCAGGTTCTGCCGCTGTTTCCGCTGGGTGTTGTCTTATTCCCGGGCACCAAGATGCCGCTCCACATCTTTGAGCCGAGAAACCAGGCCCTGGTTCGCGACTGCCTGGCCGAGGGCAGTCTGTTCGCGGTGGTCGCGCTCAAGGGCGGCAGCGAGACAGACCCCGAAGCTGTCTGCTATGAGGTCGGTACCTTGGCAAAGATTGAACGAGTTGTGCGTCTGCCGCGGGGGAGACTCAACCTGACAGTATCGGGTCAGACTCGCTTCCAGACCGTCAGGCGGGTTGACGGGCGGCCCTACCTGCGTGCTGAGGTGGAACCGATGGAGACCTTTCTCGCGCGCTCATCCCCCCTTTTTGTGGCGGCTCAGGTCCGGGTGGCCTACGACCGCTATCGCGATGCCCTTCGGGGCCTCAGGGTCTCGATCCCTCAGTTCGCAGAACTTCCGAGGGATGCCGTCGATCTCTCCTGGGCGATAGCCGATCATCTGATCGTCGAGCTGAGCGCCAAGCAGGGCCTGCTGGAGGAGTCTGACCCGATGGCCCGAATTCGCCGGGAGGTCATGCTGCTGCGGCGAGAGTCGACCCTTTTGGGCCGCCGGTTGGCAAATAGGCTGGTGGGGACCCCGTCTTACAGCTTGAACTGACACCCAAGGGACGGTGCAGCCGATCGGCCAGACGCAAAAGCGCCTAGTTTTGCAACTCCAATACCACCCGCTCTCCCGAAGAGCTGGTCCCGTTACCGGGAAGCAAGTACTCGCTGATCACCGTCGTGGCTCGACTCAAATTGATGACGTAAACCGCTCCGGAGAACCCCGACATCTGAGTCGGCTGGACACTGGTGACCAGCCCACCCGCTGCCGGCTGGGAGACACTCTGGCCGCCGCCAACCCCAGCCATCTCCAGGTAGAGGGCAGTGGCTCCGTCGAAGCCGGTGGTCACCTTAGGCGCCCCGCTTCCCTGGGCCAACTGGAAGACGACCCACAGCTGGGTATTGTTCTGGTGCAGCCCGAACCGTGCGCTCTGGACCTGATATCCACTTCCTGTGCCCCCGAAGGTCTGCGTGCCCGTCAGTGTCACCGTCTGACCGGACGGGCCAGTTGGACTGGAGTGCGGAGTCGGCGTGGGCTTGGAGTTGATCGTGGAAGTCGAGTGCTGGTGCGCCACGGGAGGTGTCGCCTTCGCATGGTGGAGCACCGTCCAGCCGATTAGAAAGAGCGCCAGTGCCGCGATCGCCACAGTTGCGGTTCTGGTCCAGCTGCGAGGTGCGGCAGGACGCTC
The DNA here is from genome assembly GCA_027313505.1 of Candidatus Dormiibacterota bacterium. Classification (GTDB taxonomy): domain Bacteria; phylum Chloroflexota; class Dormibacteria; order Aeolococcales; family Bog-877; genus AG-12. The sequence continues at coordinate 60,301 of DAHVDN010000011.1, read as the reverse complement.
CCGTCTCCCGCCGGGACCGGAGGGCCCGGCTGAGGCTGGTCTCCTCCGCGGTGGCACCGGGTCCCCCCCGGCAGTTCCTCTGGACCGGGGTGCGACCGAGTCCGCGGGCCGCGTCGGTGCAAACCTCGGCCGCAGGGGGAGAGCCGGGGCCGACTTGGGCTCGATCGCGGGAGGGGCCGAGGCGCTCGCTGCATCGGAGGCGGGCACGGTTACTTCGGGCCGGGCAGCTGCGATGTCTGGGAAACCAAGGCTCAAATTTGAATTGGGCACCCACCCCGCAGCGGTCTGGTCTCCGTCAGTGATGAGCGAAGGTGGTGGTGGGGTCGGCACGGGGGTGGAGGGTACGGGCATCATCGGCAGCGAACCCGAGCCCTCGTGATCCAGGGCGCTGAGCGTGCCCAGGAGTGCCGACTCCTCAAGTGCCACCTGCATGACCTCGTCAGACTCTCGCCCAGGGTCTTGGACGGGATCCGCGAGGAGTGGGGAGCCGAACGAGTGGCCCGTGACCTCAGGCGGGTCTGTCGCCAGCTCTGGGGGCTCCACCTGATCTGCCGGCGGACCTTGGAATTCCTCGTCCTCCCGAGGCGGATCCATCTCGGCAGTCGGCAGGTAGAAGGGGACGAACAGCGGTGGCGGCCCTGCTTCAGTTCCTCCGGACGGTCCGAAGGCAGGACTCGCAGCCAGCCAATCGGTCTCGGCGTCATCCTCCTCCTCGAGGGTGGGCTGAGGCCGCTCCGCTGCCGCATCTGAGAGCTCAGGGGGGAGAGCAGGGTCTGGGGTCTCAAGACTGGCGTCAGCTGCCGGGATCACCACCTCGGGCGGGATGTCGGAGTCGGGCTGGCCAGCGGCCTGCTCAAACTCCAGTTCCTCCCAGCTCTCCTCCGGCTCGACGGGGACCGTGAGAGCCTGAGGGAAGTCGGGCCCGGCGCCTGTAACTGGGTGTTCTGCCTCGGGCTCCGGTGTTTTGGCCTCTTCCACTGGACCGCTCTGAGGCGGGTCACCTTCAACCCCATCCGACCCCTCATCGCCGTCTGCGGTCGGCTCTAAAGTCACAGGGAGCAACGGCAGAATGGGGTCACCGACCAGCGCTGCCGAACTCACCGCGGTACCGCCGATCTCGATGATCTGGGCGCCACCTATCCCCATCAGGTTGAAAGGATCTGAGACTCCCTCCTCGGGTGTCTCGGGGGCGGTGGACGCGGCGCTCGGGGACTCGCCCGTTGGGATGGTAATGACCCTTGCCCGCTCCAACAGCGCCGTGGCCGTGCTATTGGGAACAGTCACTTTGACGAGCTGAGAGATCCGGTCGGTCTCCTCGCGGAGATAGCGCATGCCGGTTCGACACCGCTCGCAGGTGACCAGGTGCGTTTCTAGCTCCGACTGACGCTCCCGAGACAGCTCGCCATCCAGGGCGCAGCTGAGGGTCAGCAGGCTGCACTTCATAGTCAGATCGAGATGTCCCGGTAGATGCTGCCGAATTCGCGGCGCGCGGCGGCCACCAGTCTCGAGGCAGCCTCCGGCGAGCACTCCATGGCGACTCCGATCTCACGGTAGCTGAGTTTGGCGAGGTCGCGGAGGAGCAGAGCCGACCTCCGACTGAACTCCGTCGCCAACAGAGCGCGCTTGGCGGTGTTGATCCTGGTGGCGTCGGCCGCCGAGGCCCCTAGGGTGATCACCGGCAGTCGCTTGCCGAAGATGCGTGCCACCCCCCGGCGCTGGGGCGGGAAATGCTGATGCTGTCGCGCGGCTCGGGTCACCGACCGGTACAGGATCGCGCGGCCGTCCCGCTGCAGACTGGCGGGTGGGAAGTGCCGAGCACGAAACAGCCCCGCCGTCACGTACTCCACCGATTCTTCCGGAGTGCCGGTCAGGTGGATTGCGTAGGTGACGAGGGCATCGAGTTGCTGGCGGGCGAGTTCCTCCAGCGTGCTCGCGGCGGTTTGAGGTCGTTCTAAGACGGTGTTCATGACGTTGCGTGCAATGACACGCGAGCTGGGCGCAAGCATAGCGATACTTTCGCCGGAACGCAAGTCTCCGTATTACCTCAGCGACAATCGCACCTTGGGGCGATCGTTCCCTCATCAAGGAATGACACCGAGGGCCGGCCGCCGGAGAGCGGTGGCGAGGGGGCGGGGCCCATGCGGATCCGGGAGCGATACGAGCTGGCGGAGGAGTTGAGCTCCAGGTACTGGGGGTCGGGCCGGGTTGAGAGGGGACAACTGCACCTCATGGCGGCCCACCGCGGAGTACGGGCTGAAACCCACCCTACCGAAGTAGCGAGGTAAAATCTCCTCTGCTCTGGCCCAACATGGGGTGGGCGGACGCTGGAGTCCCGTCCGCGGGTGTGGGTGCCTTCCACCCAGGATCCCAAGCCCCTCGATCGGGTCTCAGGGCATCGGGTTCTCCGGTCAGGTGGGGCCGGAAATAGGGTGATGGGTTGCGAGACGGGAGGTTGGCGATGGCACCGGTTACCGGCCCTGACGTCGTTTCGGGTGGATACGTTCAGCCCCCAATTCTTGGCCTCTCCCAAAGGGACCGACGCTTTGCGCGAACCCGGGCCTTCCTCCAGGAGCACGACCTTTCGGCGCTCGTGGTCGGGGGATTCCGAGGCCGCGAGACCTATGAGACATATCTCTCCAACGAGAGCCTTCAGGGGGTGGTGATGTTCCCTGCTGACGGCCAACCGGTTCACCTCACCTGGAGTGCCTTCCGGATCATCGGCCGCTCGGATCCCGGCAATCCCCGTGAGTACTGGATTGATGACATCCGATCCGGCCTGATCGGCCCGGGTCTGGTGACCCTGCTCGAAGAGCGGCATCTCGACAAGGCGCGGGTTGGCGTCGTCGGTCTCACCAGCCGCAACCCTATGGAGCTCGAGGGCTACGTCCCATTCGGAGTTTGGAGCCACGTCGCCGAGGCGCTGCCGCATGCCCAGTTTGTCGAGGTGTCTGGGCCCTATGGCTTGCTGATGATGGAGAAGGACGAAGAGGAGTTGACGCTCGCCCGGCACGCCGCCGCGGTCGGCGAGCGCGCCTGCCAGGCGATGCTGGAGGTGACTCGCGAAGGCGTCAGGGAGAGCGAGGTATATGCCGCGATCATGAGTTCCATCTACGCGGCGGGACTGACCGTTTCTCCACCCAACCTCATCGTGAAGTCGGGCTACAACTGCCTGTCATGGGGCCCTCCGGATTGGGGGGCGGGCGCGGTGGCACCGCGCCAGATAGTGGCCGGCGACCTGGTGTACGCGGAGCTGATGCCGAGCTACGGTGGAATCGAGACTCAGCAGCAGATGACGGTGGCGGTGAGTCCGATCAGCTCGGACGCCAGGGAGCTGGCCAATGTCGCCAGGGCGGCGTACGAGGCGGGCCTCGCCTCCCTCCGCCCAGGGGTCAGGTTCAGCGAGCTCTGCGAGGCGATGGCGGCCCCGCTCAAGGAGAGTGGTTGCTGGAATCTCTCGCCGCACGTCCACAGCCTCAGCCCGGCCTCTCTGTTGGGGATCCTCTTCGATGGGGCGGAGGCCGGCCTCGGGCCTGAGTACCGGTGGATGCATCGGATTCCCATCAGCATGGATGCGGAGATCCGAGAGGGGATGCTCTTCTCGTTCGAGCCGAACGCCTGTCGTGGCAGGCTCCGAGTGAACATCGGGGGCACGGTGGCGGCCGGCGCCTCGCAACCTGAGGAGCTGAACTCGATCTGTTGCAGGATGGTTGAGCTGGAGGACGGCTGACCGGGGCGCCGGGGTGATTCAGACCGGATCCGGGCCGAGCGCTGACGTCGGCTCCAGACCGCATTCCAGGTAGCAGCTCCTGGGAATGCCGATGTCCGCCAGCCAAAGGCGACCAACCCAGTGTCGGGCAGCCAACTGCTCGCAGCCGAGTCGGGCTGCGCCCAGCATGAGGGTGTGATCCGCTCTCACGCAGTCCCCCTCGGCGACGCCGGAATCAGCGTCCAAGCCGCTCGGCAGGTCCACCGCCAAGACGACAGCTGAGCTCCGGTTGATTCGCCGGATCAGGGTCGCCACCTCCCCTCTCGGAGCTCCGACCGCGCCGGTTCCCAGGAGGCTGTCGATAACCAGGTCCACCTCCGCCAGCACCCAGTCCGCCGACGCCTGGATCTTGGGGTCGCCGGCGCTGACCGTGCGGACCGCGGCACCAGAAGCGGCTGCCGACCTCGCCAGATCCGGTCGCGAGGCCGCCTCTTCATGACCCGTGGTCAGTACCAGGCAACGAACCTCGGAGCCCCAAGTGGCCAGGTGTCGGGCGGCGACCAGCCCATCGCCTCCATTGCTTCCCCGGCCGGCGAGGACCGCGACCCGTCCTCTCGGCGCCGAGCCCTCCTTCAGAATGGTGGAGGCGAGGCGTCCCACCTGAAAGCCGGCAACTCCCATCAACATCGACGTTGGGACGCCCGTCCTCTCCGCCGCAGCGTCCAACGCCCGCGACTGATCTCGCGAAGCCACCCGCCCATTCATTCAGGAGCGATCCCGCTTTCACCCTGTCCCGGTGGGTCTGCCCAAAGGACCCGTACTCGGTCGCCAGGGTGAAGGTTGAGGCTGGCCGCGGCGTTCACCCGGTTTCCTGCCAGCTCCAGATGGCCCGCGCTGTTCCAAAGGACGCCGACATCTCCCTCGATCTCCGAGTAGGTGCTCACCAGCTGGCTGATAAGACGCCCGCCTGGAAGGGACACCCCCGCCGGAACCGGCGAGTACCACGGCGTCCGGGCGACTGCAAGGACCACGTTTCCGAATCGGTCGACCAGCACCACCCGGGCTGCAGTGCCGGTCACGTCCCCTTCCTGAACGAAATCGGGGATGAGCTGAGGGCTGGGTATCCGGGGTCCCAGGGCCTCCACCTCCAAGCTTCCGGCGGCCACTCGCGCTGCCAGCGGGCCGATGAGGTCTCGTCCGTGGAAGGTTGCGCTCAATGATGACGGCCGGAACGCCTGCTGATCGACGCGGAAGGCGGAACGCTCGTGGCCCCTCTGCCACATGAAGTGCAGAAGGCCGTTGTCCGGCGCGATGACCAGCTGTCGATCGACCACGCAGGCGATGAGGTGCCGGCTGGTCCCGACTCCGGGATCTACCACAACGCAGTGGACGGTCCCGTCTGGGAAGGCGGGCGCCGAGGCGGCGAGCCAGTAGCTGCCGGCCCCTACGTCCCCCGGAGGCACTCCATGGGTTATGGTCTCGACCCGGAGTTGGGGGGCGGCACGGATCACCGCGCCCAGGAGCGCGCCAGCGTAGCCGTCGGCACTTCCGAAGTCTGTGAGCAAGGTGAGGATCGAGGCCATGGGACTCGGCCATTGTCCGTCATGGCGCCACCGGGGCAAAGGTCACCACTCCAACTGGACCCTTTGCTGGGGCAAAAAGAAAGGGGGGTGGCCAGTCGTGGCCACCCCCCTCGATCACAGCCTCACGGCTGTGTTCAGGATCAGTACTCGGGCATCTGCGGCGCCGCCGCTCCCTTCTTCTCGGGAAGGTCGGTGATCAGAGACTCGGTGGTGAGAAGCAGCCCGGCAATCGAAGCCGCGTTCTGCACCGCTGAGCGGGTCACCTTGGTCGGGTCGATGATCCCGGCCTTGACCATGTCCACGTACTCGCCGTTGGCCGCGTTGTAGCCCTGGCCGGCGGGAAGGCTACGAACCTTCTCCACGACCACGGAGCCCTCTGCGCCAGCGTTGTTGGCGATCTGCCGAGCCGGCTCCTCCAGCGCCCTGCGGACGATGGTGACCCCGATCTGCTCGTCGCCCTCAAGCTTGGTGTCCTTGAGCGCCGCCTGCGCCAGCAGCAGCACGGTGCCACCACCGGGGACGATGCCCTCCTCAACCGCTGCCCTGGTGGCGGACACGGCGTCCTCCATCCGGTGCTTGCGCTCCTTGAGCTCGGTCTCGGTGGCCGCGCCGACCTTGATGACCGCGACTCCCCCGGCGAGCTTGGCGAGACGCTCCTGAAGCTTCTCCTTGTCCCAGTCGCTGGTGGACTTGTCGATCTCCGCCTTGATCTGCTCGATGCGTCCCTTGATGGCGTCTCCCGCGCCGGCACCCTCAACGATGGTGGTGTCGTCCTTGGTGACCTTGACCATCCGGGCCCTTCCCAGTTGGCCGAGTTGCACGCTCTCCAGCTTGAGCCCGAGCTCCTCGCTGATCACGGTGCCGCCCGTGAGGATGGCGATGTCCTGGAGCATGGCCTTGCGACGGTCGCCGAAGCCGGGAGCCTTGACCGCAACTGCGGTGAAGATGCCCCGGATCTTGTTGACGATGAGAGTCGCCAACGCCTCGCCGTCCACGTCCTCTGCCACGACTACCAGCGGCTTGCCACTCTGGTGGATCTTCTCCACCACCGGCAGCAGGTCCGCGATGGCTGAGATCTTGCGGTCGGTGATCAGGACGTAGGGGTCCTCAAGGACCGCCTCCATCGCCTGGGTGTTGGTCACCATGTAGGGGCTGATGTAACCCTTGTCGAACTGCATCCCTTCAACCAGATCCAGCTCGGTCTCGATCCCCTTGGATTCTTCTACGGTGATCACTCCGTCCTTGCCCACCTTCTCCATTGCGTCGGCGACGGTCTCGCCGATGCTGGTGTCAGCTGCTGAGATGGAGGCGACCTGGGCGATCTTCTCGCGCTCGCTGATCGACACGGAGTGCTTCTTGATCTCCGCCACCACCAGGTCAACGGCCTTTTGGATTCCCACCTTGACCTGGACTGGGTTGGCGCCATGGGCGACGTGGCGAAGTCCCTCGTTGATCATCGCCGCGGCCAACACGGTCGCGGTGGTGGTTCCATCACCGGCAATGTCGTTGGTCTTGCTGGCGACCTCCTTCACCAACTGGGCACCCATGTTCTCGAACGGGTCCTCCAGCTCGATCTCCTTGGCGATCGTCACCCCGTCGTTGGTGATGGTCGGGCTCCCAAACTTCTTGTCCAGGACAACGTTGCGTCCCTTGGGACCGATCGTGATCCGGACAGCGTCGGCTACCTTGTCGGCGCCACGCTTCAAGGCCGCGCGCGCCTCGGTGTCGAATAGCAACTGTTTCGGCATGTAACTGTTCTCCTATATCCCCACAGGTTCGGTTGGTTCCCTCGGTGCCGTCATTTTAGCACTCACTGGCTCCGAGTGCTAGCAGGCGCCCGGTTGAAGTGCCAGTGCGCCGGGGAACCCGAGTTGGCGATCATTTAGGGGTGAGAGCGAGGTCCGACCCGGAGATGATGTTCCGCCCCGTTCGTGGGCAGGAGCAGCGCGGAGAGGTGACCAGCTTCCTTTTGGCCCAGGGGTGGGCGGGCCTTCACCTCGGCGATTCGCTCCGCAGGCTCGAAGACCGGGGCGAGCACCCCGACCTGCTGACCGTGCGGGGAGGTTCCAATGAGGTCCGGGCAGTCGCCTTCTCCCAGCCGGGGAGGCTGAGCCTCCTGGCGCCGCTGGTACAGGATCGGGTCGCCACGGCTCGGCTCATCACCGATCAGCTGCAGAGCCTTGAGCGGCTGTCGTGTCTCGAGTCCCAGCTGCCACTGGAGCTCAACGATCAGTTTGACGTCTACATCCGAGATGTCACGGTGGCGGCGGCCCTTCGCGTTCCTCCCCGGTCGCTGTGCCCGGTACGGCCGGCTTTGGTCTCCGACGCTCAGGAGTTGTTCCGGATCTACGACTCGGTCAGCTGGATGAGACTGGACTCGCCGCAACTATGGGCGGAGAGATTGGCGAGCGAGCGGACCTTCATCGCCGAAGTCGACGGCCGGGTGGCCGCAGCCGCGCGGTGGACCAAATCCTACGGCGGGGTGGTAGAGATCGGGGGGGTGGCGACCGATCCGCTCCTGCGTCGACGCGGCGCCGCCACCGCGGTGGTCCTGGCGGCGACCGCCGCGGCCCTCAGCGAGCGTATGACCCCGGTCTTGTGCTTCGGCGATCCGGGTCTCGGGGGGCTGTACCATCCACTCGGGTTTGAGCGTGTGGGGAGGGAGCTGGCGTTCCGCCGCCGGGTCCCCGAGACGATGGGCATATGATCCGATCATGCCCGACCTGAAGTCGGTCCTGGCCTGGTCGGCGGTGGCGGCCGGGGTGGCCATCGCAGCCGAGCGGAGCGTCTCCAAGATGCGAGGCGGGTCCACGGATTCCATGCTGGACTGGGAACTGGTGCGCAAGACCGCCTATTCGCGCTCGGGCGTGGACGGAAGCGAGGAGGTCGAACGAGCCGACGGCGATTATGAGCCGTTGGTGGCGGAGCTGGTTCCGCTGCTTGCCGAGGCCTGTGGTACCGGTCGCCAGGGAATCAGCTTCGGCCGCGTCCGAGTGGTTGGGCGAAGGGGCTTCGTGGACCAGAACCTGGCCATGATGAGGCGGATGGTGTTCCCTATCGAGCAGGCGCAGGGGAAGCTCGGGGGAATTCGGCCAAGTCCGCTCATGCGGATCCCAACCAGCCTTTACATGGGTGGCCTTCTGGGCTACATGGGCAGCCGGGTACTGGGGCAGTACGACCCGGTCCTCAGCTTTGACCAAGGTCCGGAAGAGAGCCTCCCCACTCCCGCCCTTCTGATCGTCGAGCCGAATGTGCGGGAATTCGAGCGTCGTTCGCAGCTGCCGTTGGACTCCCTGCGGCGCTGGCTGATGCTTCATGAACTTACCCACGCCTGGCAGTTCGAGCTGCACCCCTGGCTCGCTCCGCATCTGACAGGCATGGTCGAGGAGTTGACCAACCTCCCGGGAGGAGGAGGGCTGCGCAGTTTCGAGGAGATGTTGAGGGTCGCACGCAATGTGAGGCCCCAACTGGCCCTTGTGGGCAGGGTCCAGGCGGTCATGGCGGTCCTGGAAGGCCACGGAAACTTCATCATGCGGGAGGTGGGCAGACGACACCTCCCCGATTTCGACACCCTCGATCAGGCTTTTCACCGGCGCCATGAGGAGCCCAGTAACCTGGAGCGCCTGCTGCTCCTGGTTTCCGGCGTCGGACTGAAGTTGCAGCAGTACCAGCAGGGGGAGCGCTTTCTGAGGGCTGTCCAACGGGCCGGCGGCCAGGAGGCGCTCGACCGAGTGTGGTCAGGAGCTGAGAGTCTGCCCGGTTGGCGGGAGGTCCGTAACCCTGCTCTGTGGCTTCGTCGCACCGGATTCGCTCCCGGCCCGGCAGGCGATTCCCGGCCGGCCACGGTGCCGCTACCTGCCTGACGCAACCGCCTCGGGTGCCACTATCTCCGTCAGAACCTGTGACGCAGTGCAGTTCCTTCTTCCGCTAACGCGGATTCTTGCGTACACTTCGCGAGTGAATAGCCTCCGAGCGCAATCTTCGGCCCAGCTTTCGGCCGCTGCTCGCCGCTCTCCAGGAGCTTAAGCGATGAATAATTCTCGACCCGGATACGGCTTCCCCAGTTCGAGGTCTGGCGCCAACGGTTTCCTTAAAAGACTTCTGGACGTTCTGGGAGGCGGCGGTCAGCTGGTGCCGGTCCCGATTCCCGCGTCGGCAGATGGGCCCTACCTGCGCCCTCGGGAGCAGGACCGAGATTCGGGTCCCCAGATCAGCCGGGTATTCGGCCGCCGCAAGGAGGAATCCCAGGATCAGGCGGACGGGCCCCCCTCCAACCCGCCGGAAGGGGCGGGAGAGGTGAGCGACCACGAAGATCCTCCTCCGGTCACTGAGAGCGACGAGTTTGACCGGCCGGACCCCGTCGCCGCCTCGGAGTTCTCAGAGCAGATTCCACCAATTCCATCTGCCCTCAGCGAGGACGAGGAGTCCAGCTCCGGGTTGGTCACCTCCTCCGGGGGCTCTCCCGTCGAGTCGACCTGGTCCAACCCGGTGGCAGAGTCGGAGGCTCCGGAGCCATCTCCTTTCTCATTCGAGGCCGCAACCGACCAGCCCGACCTGCCGGCTTGGACTCCGAGCCCGATCTCCGGCTCCGGCTTCCCTTCCTTCATCTCCGATGCTGAGCCGAGTCTCGCCCCCTGGTCGGGAGGGCTCGAGCCGGACCCGGTCAACTTTCAACCGGATTCGGTAGCCGATGCTGGCGAGCCGGATCCCAACCTTGACTGGCCCGGGGAGGGCGAGGAGCCGGTGCCAGTTTGGTCGGCCACGGACGCCGAGCCTCAGGTTGACGCAACCTCTTCCAGCTCCGATGTGACCGAGATGGAGGTGGACGAGGCCGCGACTGTGGACGATTTCCCGGCGATGGTCGAGGCGACTCCGGGGCCGCCGCAGCCTGAGGATGTCGAGGAGGTGCAGCCGGTGGAGTCGCAAGAGGCCGACTTGGAGCCATTCGAGGCCGAGCCGCTCACGGAAGTTGTGGCGGTCAGCGAGACCTCTTGGACCGAGGCCGCGCCTGTCGGTACGACGGTTGCGGAATACCAGCGCGACGACCTCTCATACCACGTTGGAGCGGCCGCGTTGGTGGCGGATGCGCGCGCCTTCCCACTGCCGGAGGGAGATGTCCTCTTCAGAAATCTGAGATCCGGGTTCACAGACCCGGCCCGACTGCTGCGGCATCTGGCCGGCGAGGGGCACACCGGGGTGATGCACGTCGCCTCGCTGGACGATCGCAACAGCTACATCGTGCTGGTCGATGGGTACGTGGTGGCGGTCGCCTCCGACACCCAGGGGAAGCTCAGCACCACCAACCGGGTGTCGTTCCCGAACTTCCCCAACAGTCAGGACATCCTCAATGTGATCACCTACCCCCGTGAGATAGCCCGTGGTCTGGGACTGCTGCTGCACGCCCCGGTTCACTTCCGGGGACTGGGCGCGATGTTCGTCAACCTCGACGGCCTGCGCAGCTACCTCAGCAAGCACTCGGCCTCTGGGGGCATGGTGGTGCAGTCGGACACGGGGACCGGAGTCGCGCTCTTCGACGAGGGCCGACTGGTTGGGGCGTACTCCGGGAGCGCTGTGCCAGAGTCTGACCTCAGCCCGCTGCGGGAGCTGATCAAGGATCTGGACGCGGAGATCGATGTGCGCTTCGGGGGTCCCCAATCGCTGGATCCGATCCCGCTTGACACCCTCCTGGCCGGCTATCCCTTGTGAGCTCGGGCTCTCAGGGCTCGGACCCCGCCGACAGCCGGGACCAGTTCTCGCGGGTCGCTGAGGCCTACCGGACAAGCTCGACGCACTCCGACCCGGTCTCTCTGGCTCGGTTCATCGATCTGGCCGACCTCAAACCGAATCATCGGGTGTTGGACATCGCGACCGGCGCGGGACATGTCGCAGTGGCGGCGGCGCCGCTGGTCAAGGAGGTGGTTGCACTCGACCTCACTGCCGCGATGCTGGACCAGGCCAGGCAGTTGGCGGCGTCGAGAGAAGCGCGGAACATCAGCTTCGTTCTGGCCGATGCTGAGGCGCTGCCCTTCCCGTCCGAGAGCTTCGATCGCGTCCTGGTCAGGTCCGCTCCCCACCACTTCAGGAACCTGATACCGGCCCTGGCGGAGGCGTACCGGGTACTCGTCCCAGGGGGAGCATTCGCCGTCAGCGACTGCTCCCCACCCCCTGTCGTGAGGGACTGGCTGGAAGTGGTTGAGGCCGGGCGCGACCGCTCCCATTTCCGAAGTCGCGCCCTTGAGGAGTGGCGAGCGCTGCTGCTGGCCATGGGCTTCACCGTGGAGCACGCCGAGCGCATCGAGCAAGAGAAGGACATTCTGGAGTGGTTTGAGCGTTCGGGGGTGACCCCTCGGGACCGCCGCAGGTTGCTGGACTATTACGAGACCGCCCCTGCCGCGATCGCCGGCCAGCTCACCCCTCAGTGGCGTGAGGGCAGGTTCTACCATCGCTACTGGTACGCCCTGGTCCGCGCCAGACGACCTCTTCACTCGCTCAGCTGACCGACTGGCGTAGGCTAACTAGCGAAGTGGCTGAGCCTATTGATCTGAGTGGAGCGCACCGGGAGCTGGACCAGCTGAAGCGCCAGCTTTGTCACTGCCAGCTGAGAGGCGAATGCCTGGGGTGCAAGGGCATCGAGATGATTCGCCAGCAGCTGGAGGCGGTGGTCGCTGCCGCCTCGCAGCCGGTGCTGTTGCAGGTCGCCCAGGAGGCGGCGGCGAAGGACATGTTCTCTCAGTTCACCCACATGCAGGAACGGCTGATGGATGACCCCCAAATTCGCAAGGCTGCGGAGGCTTTTCAAGAGCGCCTGCTGGAGGACCCTGAGGCTCGACGCATGATCGAGGAGCTGATGAAGCGGCTGGGACAGGAGGGGGAGGAGGACTCCAGCTCGTTGCAGTGATCAGGAGGCGGCGTTCTGTCCTGATCTGCCCCGGAGGAAACGCCCGGATGGTGGCCAAGGCCGCCACCCTGCCCGCGGACGAGGTGATTCTGGATCTTGAGGACGCCGTCTCCCCAGACGTAGAGGCGAAGGCGGTGGCCAGGGCGACTCTGATGGGTCTCCTGGAGACAGTGGACTTCGGGGCTCGAACCCTGGCGGTGCGAATAAACCAGGTGGGAACCCCGGACGCGTTGCGCGACCTCACCGAGCTGCTCCCCAGGTTCGACCACCGGTTGGACTGCATCGTAGTCCCGAAGGTGAGCAGAGTCTCCGAGGTCGGCTTTGTGGAGCACTGCCTGGAGTCCCTTGAGGCGGACCCGGGGTCCCGGCTCGGTTTGGAGATCCAGATTGAGGATCCGCTGGCGCTGGAGTCCATCTCCCAGCTCGCCTCCTGCTCAGGTCGGCTGGAGGCTCTGGTCCTCGGCCCCGGCGACTTCGCCGCGGCGATGGGGATGCACCAGACAGTAATCGGGGGGCAGGCTGAAGGCTACCCGGGTGACCTCTGGCATTACCCGCTTTGGAAGATCGCAGTCGCGGCCCGGGCCCGGGGCCTGCAGGTGATCGATGGGCCATACTCGGCAATCTCCGACGCCGTCGGCCTGGAGGCGGCCTGCGTTCGAGCAGCAGCGGTGGGCATCGATGGCAAGTGGGTGATCCACCCCTCCCAGCTGGCGATTGTGAACGCCAAGATGGCCCCCAGCTCCGACCAGGTGGCCAGGGCAAAGCGGGTCCTGGAGCAGCTGGGCGGTGCTGGCGGCGCCAAGCGCTTGGGGGATGAGATGGTGGATGAGGCGAGCCGCAAGATGGCCGAAGCGGTGTTGGCTCGCAGCGGTGCCCCTTGGTGAGTGCCGACGGACAGCTGGGCGAGGGGAAGCTGGCTCTTGCGACCAGGGTGGTGCATGGCTCCGGCTTCAAAGACACCGCAACCGGTGCCGTGGTGCCCCCTCTGGCGGTCTCCGCCACCTTCGACCACGCCAACCCTCAGGGACTCACCTACGGCCGAGACCACAACCCCACCTGGGGATTGCTTGAATGTGCCCTCAGCGACCTGGAGGACGCTGCCGCCTCAATCAGCTTCTCCTCCGGGATGGCCGGGGTGGCGGCTGTTTTGGACCTGGTCCCCGAAGGGGGAAGGGTGGTGGTGGCAAAGGACGCCTACACCGGAAGCAGAGCGCTCCTGCAGCTGCTCGCCGCCCGCGGGCGATGCCAGGTGGAGGCGGTGGACGCCACCGACGTGGCGGCGGTTGAGGCCGCGGTTGGGGGAGCTTCGCTGCTCTGGTTGGAGACGCTGGGCAACCCCCTGCTGAGTGTCCCCGACCTCAGGGAGTGTGCCCGCCTGGCGCATGCCCAGGGGGCGCTCCTGGCGGTCGACAACACCCTGGCAACCCCGCTCCTGTGTCGACCACTGGCCCTGGGCGCGGATGTGGTCGCACACTCCGGCTCCAAGTACATCGGCGGCCACGATGACCTGATGCTTGGAGTCCTAGCTGTCCGAGATTTGCAGCTGGCGGACCGGCTGAGGAGACATCGCACCCACCTTGGGGCCTGCCCCGGGCAGCTGGAAGCCTGGCTGGCTCTGCGCGGGCTGCGAACCCTGGATGTCCGCTTCAGACGGCAGGTCGAGACCGCCGCCTGGCTGGCGGAGCGGCTGTCCTCGCTTAGAGCTGTGCGCCTGGTCCATTATCCCGGACTGCCGGGCCATCCGCAGCACCGATTGGCATCAGAGATGCTCGATGGCGGCTTCGGTGCCATCATCTCGATCGAGCTTGGAGCGGGTGCCGAGGATACCGAGCGTTTCTGCGCCGCGACCCGGCTCTGGACCAATGCCACAAGCCTCGGTTCGGTAGGTTCCCTGCTTGAGCGCCGCGGTCGATGGGAAGGCGAGGGATATCTCCCCGAGGGACTGGTGAGGCTATCTGTGGGCCTCGAAGATCCTAAAGACCTGCTCGGCGACCTGGCTCAGGCGCTGGCGGCTGCCGGGGTCTGACCGTGAGCGCCAACTGACTGCAGCAGGGCGTTGACCAGTTGCCGGATCGCCCGACGTACCGCCCCAAGATCCAGGTCGGGGCCGGCGACGGCCCACTCGGCAACAGCACCGTCCAGCAGCATCGAGATACCTTTGGCGTAGTCCTCGAACGCCACTCCTTCTGGTAGGCCTCCAGCCTCGACCCTACTCCGAAGGAAGGATCCGATGAAGTCCCCGATTAGCTGTTGGCGCAGTTGCAGGGACCTCCTCACCATCGGATTCGTTCCCGCCTCGGCCATGGCGCCCAGCAGGAGACCGGCCCCTCCGTCGGCCGCCAGTCGGCCGAGATAGAAGTCGATGGCGTGATCCAGCCACATGTCGGGATCTGAAATCTCCTCGAGTTGGAGTCTCAGACCCTCAGCTTCGGCCATGGTCTGAGCGGTGCAGATTGCGGTGTACAGCTCCGCCTTGCTGGTGAAGTAGCGGTACAACAAGCCCACCGAGATGCCGCACTCGGTGGCGATGTCCGGCACACTGGTCCCCTGCATCCCGGACCGGGCGAAAGCTCTGGTAGCTCCGTCCAGGATGCGCTGGCGGACCTGGTCGGCGTGGGAGGCAGACTCCTCTGTCACTTCGGAATTGGACCTAATCATAGAACCGGGGGCGTGGGGGACCCTTCGGCCTGGTACCCTGGTGATCCAACTGAATGAATGTTCATTCATGCCACCTTATCACTGTTCAAACCGGACCACGAGGGTTGCTCAATGTTTGGTCGGCTGGGAGACTTCACCTACCGGCATCGGCGCGTAATCCCACTTGCAGCCCTGGTCCTGACTCTGGTGCTGTTGGGTCTGTCCGGCCCGTTCGGCGGCCAGCTCTCATCCGGGGGTTTCTCGGTTCCGGGCTCACAGAGTCAGCGGGCCAGCGACCTCCTGACAAAGCACTTTGGAGCCGCCACAACCCAGCTCCTCCTCGTCTACCAGAGCCCGGCGGCCGATGCTGCCAGCTCCTCGGTGCAGACCCGAGTCGACCGTAGCTTCTCCCGCCTTGCCCAGCGTCCCCAGGTGGCCAGTGTGCTGGACTACACCAACACGGGCCAATCGGTCTTCATCGGCGGCTCCGGCCACGACACCTTCGCCGTGGTCAACTTGAAGCTCAGCCAGACCGAGGCCACCAACCAATTGGCCTCGCTGGAGTCCTACATCACTGCGCCCAAGGGTTTGCGGATGTGGGTCACTGGAGCTCCTGCGATCAACGCCCTCTACAACACCGGCTTGGAGCAACAGCTGAAACGGGCCGAGCTAATCGCCTTACCGGTTTCACTGGTGCTCCTGCTTATCGTCTTCGGCTCAGTGGTAGCGGCGCTGCTCCCTCTGGTAATCGCGGGGTTGGCGGTCCCGGCGGCGCTCGGCCTCATCAGCCTGATCGCGGCCCGTTTTGGGATGTCGATCTTTGTCACCAACGTTGCCACGATCATCGGACTGGGGCTGGCCATCGACTACTCCCTTTTCTTTGTCAAGCGGTTTCGGGAGGAGCTCACCCACTCCGAGGTGCAGGTGGCCGTTCGGGCGGCGACGGCGAGCGCGGGCAAGGCGGTGGCGATCTCGGGGACCGCGGTCGCTGTCGGCCTCAGCTCCCTGACACTCTTTCCCGCGTCGGCCCTGAGGAGCATGGGAGTAGGCGGTGTGGTCGTGGTCGGCTGCACGCTGCTGTTCGCCCTAACCGCCCTTCCGGCGCTGCTCGCCCTGCTCGGTCGTAGGGTGAACAGCCTCAGCGTGCGCCGCAGCCTTCATCGGGCGAGCCGTCCAACCGACCATCACTCCAGCTTCTGGGGTTGGGTGGCCGACCGGGTTATGCGCCATCCGGTGGCGATAGCCATTCCAACGGCGGCGGTCCTGCTGGCGGCGGGTACTCCCTTCTTGAGCCTTCGTCTCTCCACCGGGAGCAGCGTCTACGAAATCCCAGCGGGGCCGGCGCGCACCGGATACGCCCTGCTCAACTTCTCCTTCCCCCAGGCGGGTGGAGTTGACGACATGAACCTGGTCCTCAATTACGCCCACCCTCTCGGAGGGAGGTTGAGTGCCACTCAGGAACACCAACTGGGGGCCTATCTCGCCCGGGTCCAGGCCCTTCCCGGGGTCCAGGGGATCGACGGAGTGCTCAAAGCTCCACCGGGAGAGAACCAGGCAGCCTACCTCAGGCTGCTTTTGCTTCCGGCCGGGCAGCGGCCGGCGGGAATCAACCGGTACATAGCTGGAAATATCGCCGGCCCGATCGCCCAATTTGAGATAGCCAACAGCTTTGGTCCGGACTCGGCGCAGGGGGCGGCCCTGGTCCATCGGTTGAGGACACTGGCTGGGCCACCCGGGGCCCAGCCCCTGCTGGCCGGTGGCGCCGCTGAGTCGGTCGACTTCATCAATGCCTTCGCGCAGACCATCCCCTGGGCCGTCCTGCTGGTGGTCGCCGTCACCATGCTGGTGCTCTTCCTCACCTTCGGCTCGGTGGTGCTTCCGGTCAAGGCGGTACTGATGAGCATGATTTCGATAAGCGCCGCGTTCGGGGCCATGGTGTGGATATTTCAGCAGGGCCATCTGTCCAATATCCTGGGCTTCACGGCCCCCGGATCCATAACCGCCACCGACCCGGTGCTCATGTTCGCGATCATGTTTGGGCTCTCCATGGACTACGAGGTGTTCCTCTTGACCAGGATTCGGGAGCGGTACCTGGAGACCGGCGACAACCGACGCGCTGTCCAGGAGGGGCTGGCCGCCACGGGCGGTGTAATTAGTTCCGCAGCCCTGATCATGATCACCGTGTTCTCCGCCTTCGCCTTGGGACATGTGCTGGATATCCAGATCCTGGGGGTCGGTATGGCGATCGCGGTGGCGGTCGATGCCACCCTGGTGCGGGGCATCATGGTCCCGGCACTTATGCGGATCCTAGGCGAGCTGAACTGGTGGGCGCCCTCTGGCGTCAAGGCTCTCGTCGCCCGGCTGGGGTTCTACGAAGATCGGCGGCCCGGGACGACCCGTGAGGCGACCGCCCCCCAGGGCTGAGGGACCGAGGCCGCTCGCAGTCCCGGCGTCCCGGCAGTACCGAGCCTCGCTCGGAGCAGCCCGTTGGGATGCGCCTCGGCTCCAATCGAGGCAACCCCGTGAGGAGCTCGCACTCACTCAACCAACGACAGCCCCAACTGGGATCCAGGGCCCAAATCTCTCACCGACTGACCCCGAGGTCGCCCGCTTGACAAGTTGTGCGCCACAACATATGCTGCCCTCCGATTGACCGACTTAGGGTCGCCGTGGACCCGCCACATGGGAGGTTCAACGAACCGTTCGGTCTGGGATTGGCGGCCGCGCCGTCGCGGCAGACCCATCAGGGCATCGGTGGTTGCGGACCCAGAGTCCCCGGTGGTGGGGCAGGGGTCGGCAGCTAGCTAATTTCGAAGTCGGGATACGGTAGGAGGGCGAGGCAGATGGTCACCGAGAAAGGGCACAGCGGCAGAATCGACAGGAGGGTCTCTCGATGGTTGTAGAAGGTAAGGCGGCTAACCGCAGCTCCGGTACCGCTGGAGGCGCCCACCTGGGGCTGCGGCGAACTGGATGGGTGGGCCTCTTTGGAGCGCTGGCTCTGGTGGCAGCCGCATGTGGCTCGACTTCCCCTTCCAAGACCTCATCGGGCAGCACCACGGTTCCGAATGTGACCGTCTCCTCGTTCACCTTGAACTTCTCGGCCATGGCTAAGTTCAAGGGCCTGGAGGCCGCTGGGAAGGGGCTGGTCGGGGTTATCCTTCCCGACACCGTGTCGTCCACCAGATACACCGAGTTCGACGCGCCCTATCTCCAGAAGGCGTTCCAGATGGCAGGCTACCCGGCCTCCGACTTCTCCATCCAGAACGCCCAGGGGAGTGATGCCACCGAGCTGTCGATGGCGGAGGCGGACATCACAAGGGGGGCCAAGGTCCTCGTGATGGATCCGCTGGATGGCACGGTCGGCGGCGAGATCCAGGCCTACGCGGCATCCCACGGGGTGGCCCTGGTCAGCTATGACCGCGCCACCTTCGCGGGAACGAAGACCTACTACGTCAGCTTCAACAACTTCAAGGTCGGTCAGCTGATCGGGCATGGTTTTGAGGCCTGCGTCTCTGCTTGGGGAGTCACCAAGCCCCAGGTCTGGGAGGTTGACGGCGGAGAGAACAGCGACCCGAATGCGATCTCCTTTGCGCAGGGTTACAACTCGGTCATCTGGGGCACCAAGACGACCCCGTTGACCCCTCCCAAGACCAACAGCTTGGGTTACAACCTGGTCGGTGACCAGGTCACATTGAACTGGGATGTGGCCACTGCGGGCACCAATTTCGCCCAGGCTCTGACTGCCCATCCCAACATCAACGCGGTGGTGGTCGCCAATGACGAAATGAACGCCAACGTGGTCCTGGACCTGAAGGCCAAGGGAGTTCAGCCGAAGACCGTTCCTACCACCGGCCAGGACGCGACCCTGACTGGCATGGAGAACATCCTGGGCGGCTACCAATGTGGAACCGTCTACAAGCCGATCTACCTGGAGGCACAGGACGCGGTCGCCCTGGCCACAATCCTGCGGGCGGGTAAGACCCCACCGGCGAGCCTGGTCAACTCGACAACCATCGACCCGGCCAGCTCCAGCATCACCGAGCCGGCATCGTTGCTCACTCCGGAGTGGGTGACGCCGACGAACATGGAGGCGACGGTGATCAAGGACGGGTTCATCCAGGCTTCGCAGTTGTGCTCGGCCGTGGGCCAGAGCGTCTGCACCCAGTACGGAATCAGCTGACCTTCGGGCAGCAATCGGGCGAATCGCATTAAGGGGCCGCACCGCAGGGTGCGGCCCCTTCAATCTCTGCGGACGGTTGGGAATTAGGAGGAGTTGGTCAGGTGACAAGTTCGAACCGCCGGGGTAGGGGCCGGTGACCGTGGTCGACGTGGCGCACCCCGACGTCCCTGCGGTCGGCGGGCAGCCGTCGCTGCTTCGGCTGCGGGGCATCGACAAGCACTTCGGAGCAGTTCAGGCTCTCTACCAGGTCGACCTGGACCTACCTGCCAATGAGGTGACCGCCCTCTGTGGCGACAACGGCGCCGGAAAGTCGGTGCTCACCAGGTGCATCGCCGGAATACATCAGCCCGACAGCGGGGAGATGATCTGGGACGGACGCCATGTGAACATTCGGGGTCCCCGAGATGCGGCTGCCCTTGGAATCGAGGTCGTCTATCAGGATCTGGCCCTGGCGGACAACCTCGACATAGTTCAGAACATGTTTCTGGGGCGTGAGCGAATGCACCGTATCTTCCTGGATGAGGACTCCATGGAGCGTGCCGCCGCCCAGACCCTCGCAGGGTTGGGGGTGACCACCGTTCGTTCCATTCGTCAGCCGGTCGCCTCCCTGTCCGGTGGCCAGCGCCAGGCGGTTGCGGTGGCCAAGGCGGTGATGTGGAACTCAAAGCTGGTCGTCCTCGACGAGCCCACGGCCGCACTGGGGGTGGTTCAGACCCGCATGGTTCTGGACCTGGTCCGACGTCTGAAGGACCACGGACTGGCGGTCATGGTCATCACTCACAATCTCAATGACGTCTTCGAGGTGGCAGACCGGATCGCCGTGCTCCACCTCGGGCGGAAGGTAGCAGAGGGCCCGGCATCAGACTTCGATCGGCAGAGCGTCGTCGACTTCATGACCACTGGCAGTTCGGCCCGCTAGCTGTGGAGCAGCTTTACAGCGTGGAGAGGTTGGTTAGGAATGGCTAAGGCGGAAGAAGAGTTGGGCCAGGGTTCATCGGGGGCGACGCCGCCCCAGGTGGCAGCTCCCGTGGATCTGACGGCTGCCGCCCTCGACGCCGTCCCGCCGGAGATCCTCGCGGAGACGCTCGGTCAGTACCTGCGCGCCTGGTTCGCCCGGGTCAGCAGCGGTGCGACAGGTGCACTCCCGGTGGTGCTGGGTCTGGTGGTCATCGCCATCGCGTTTGAGATCTGGACACAGGGTCTCTTCCTCTCTCCCGGCAACCTGGTGAACCTCTTCATCGAGAGCATGGTTTTCATGACCCTGGGGATGGCTGAGATCTTCGTGCTCCTGCTCGGCGAGATTGATCTCTCCGCCGGCTACGTCCTGGCAGTGGGCGCTGCCATCGCGGGGCTCCTGGTGCAGAAGCCTGGCCCGGATTGGCCATGGTGGCTCGCGATCGTGGTGGCTCTGGTGTGCTGCGGTGTGACCGGAGCCGTCTGGGGGACTCTGGTTTCGCGTCTGCACCTGCCCTCGTTCGTGGTCACTCTGGCGGGGCTGCTGATCATGTGGGGGGTGATGCTGGTGATCCTCGGAAACGCCGGGGCGATATCCATCTCCAGCCCAATTCTGGTCAACCAGCATGTGCTCTACGAGTTCGTCTGGGGCAACATTCCACCGCTGGCCGGTTGGATCGCGCTCGCCCTGGTGGCTGGGATCTTCTCAGTGGCGCTCTGGACCCGTGACTCCGGGAGGCGTCGTCGTGGCTTGGTGGCACCGCCTCCCGGCCTCACGGCCATCAAGATCGGCTTCTTCGTGGCCGCCGGGATCGCGGTTGTCGCGATCTGCAACGTCAACCGGGGGGCGGTCACCCAGGTGGTCGAGGGAGTCCCGTGGGTCGTCCCAATCGTATTCGTGGTGCTTCTCATTTGGGTCTTTCTGCTGCAGCGGACCAAGTTCGGTCGCTATGTCTATGCCATCGGCGGCAACCCCGACGCAGCTCGCCGCGCCGGAATCAGCTTGCCGGGCGTTCGCACCTGGGCCTTCGTCCTGGCGGGTGTCACCGCCGGGATATCCGGGATCCTCTACCTGTCATGGCAAGGTGGGACCTCGACCAATGTCAACGGAGGGCAGTACGTCCTTTACGGGGTCGCCGCCGCGGTGATCGGCGGCACCAGCCTGTTTGGAGGCCGAGGGAAGGTGGCTCAGGCGGTCTTGGGCGGTCTGGTGATCGGAGCGATTTACAACGGGCTCTATCTACAGGCAGTTCAAGTGCAGTGGCAGCTGATCGCCACCGGCCTGGTCCTGGTCGGGGCGGTGCTGATCGACACTCTGTCGCGCCGGGGGTCGTTGTCCGGGAGCTCTGCCCGTATCTGACCAGTGGTGAGCGGCGCCAGCTAGGTGACGGGCGGGATCCGGCTGACGACCCCCAGATGAGGGGGCAAGTAGGGGAGCAATTGACAGCATGACCGACCGAAGACGACCCAGAAGGAGCTCTGGCCGTGAGCCGAGTCCCGGGCGCGGGGCCAGCCGCGGCCGTCTGGGAGAGGAACGTCGGGCAGCTGGAGAGCTGCGCTCCGCAAAGGGCATGCAAAGGGGGGCCACCGACGCTCCGCGGTCGGTCAGGGCGCCCCACGACGTCACCGGTCCTCGATCCGATGCGGGTCAGAGGCCCAAGCTCGAAGTCTGCCCGTGTTCGTAGGCTGCGATGAGTCTTTTGGTGGCGGGTCACTGGAGCGGGCCGTCCTCTATCGCATCTGGCTCAGCTGACAGCTGATGGCCAGGACCGAGCGGGGGGCGACACAGGAGACGGTGCGGAGGCACAACCTGGCAACCCTGCTCGGCCACGTACATCGATATGGACCCACCTCCAGGGCGAGGTTGACCAGGCTCCTGGGTCTCAATCGGGCCACAATCGGCGCACTTGTGGACGAGCTCGTGAGTCGAGGACAGGTCCAGGAGCAACCGGAGATGGAAAGGGCCGCCCGGGGCAGACCCTCGAAGGTGGTCGCGACCCGGCCCGACCTCTGCCGCGTGCTGGCCATCCAGGTGGGGGTCGACTCGGTGGAGGTCGCCCTGATGGGACTGGGGGGTGTGACGCTCGGGCGCAGGCGGGTCGCCATCACTCACACCGACGACAGGACTGTGGAGCAGGTGTTGCGCACCGCCACCAGGCTCTCGAAAGCCGTTCTAAATCAGTCCCCTGGAGACATCGTGGGGGTTGGGGTCGCCGTTCCCGGGTCGGTCAGCCCGCACGATGGGGTCGTGCACTCCGCTCCCAACCTGGGGTGGCGCGAGGTTCAGCTCTCCGCACTTCTGGAGGAGCGGCTGGGGGTGGGACAGGTGGTGCGGATCGGCAACGATGCCAATCTCGGGGCCATGGCTGAGCATTCCAGAGGGGTCGGCATCAGAGCCAGCGACCTTATCTACCTGCACGCCGAGGTGGGGGTTGGCGGCGGCATCATCACCGGCGGCAAGACACTGGAGGGAGTCTGGGGTTATGCGGGCGAGGTCGGACATATGCAGGTCAACCCATCCGGACTGGAATGCCACTGCGGATCGCGAGGTTGCTGGGAAACCGAGGTTGGAGAGGACGCCCTGGTCCGGCGCGCCGGACTCCCACCGGGTGGCCGGGCGAAACTGGAACTGGTGCTGAAGCGCGCCCGGCAGGGAGACCCCATCTGCCTCGGCGCAGTCCACTCCACGGCGCGCTGGATCAGCGTCGGACTGGTCAACATGGTCAGCACCCTTGACCCGGAGATGGTGATCTTGGGCGGATTCTTCGAGGAGATCTTGGCACTGGCCCATCCGACTCTGTTGGAGGAGCTGGGAAAGAGCTCTCACCACTCCCACCCCGAAGGAGTGGTGCTGCTTCGGCCCAAGTTCGGCCGCAGCGCAGTTCTGGTGGGAGCTGCTGAACTTGGACTGGAGCGTGTTCTCAGCGACCCGACGGCCATGCCCCTTCTGGGAGAGGGGGCTCCACCGGTTCCTCCGGGGGGCTCCCTTTGGGATCAGCCGTCGAGCTCTGCTGGGACGGCGGTGGCCGGCGCGGCGCGGCCCCGGCCACCCCGGCCCACCAAGGCGACAGGGCTCAGAACTCCAATCGCAAACACCTCTGATCAGGGTCCGCGCTGACTCGCTGTGGGCCGCCGGTCGAGCCGGCTCCAACTAGCTTGGGGCAGCAGTACCCACCTCGCGATGACAGCCGAGTGGACGCCCATAGTCGGGAGAGGAGAAGAATGCACTGCTGGAGTGCAGCGCCACCGAATCTGAGGGCATTTTGCACCTCAGATGTCCCATGGCACATAATCGACACATGATGGCGATGACCGAGGAGGCCGCCGAGCGGAGAGCCATGCTGCGTCGCCTGGACGACATCTTGGAGGCGCTGGAGCAGCTGAACCTGACCGAGGCACCGGAGTTGCCCGAGCGCCTACGCCTCTCTCTGGCGGCTCATGAGATCCCGGCTGAGGACGGCATCGAGATCCGTGTCCTCATCGAGAGGGTGTGGCGCAAGCAGGAGGTCCACATGCTGAGCCCCCGCCAGGAGCGCCGCAAGACCAGCTCACGGCGGACGCTCCCGCACCGCCCGCCCGGTCACGACGTCATCGAGAGCATCCTTCGCCAAGCGAATCAGGGCAGCCTCTCCGACTGAGCGGTGGGACCAGTAGCGCTCCCCCCGGCTTCGCCGGGGCAAAAAGGGACAGGGGGGCGCCGCTTGAGTAAGCCACCCTTTTACTTCGAACCGACTTTGCGCGTCTAGGGACAGCTCACAGATTCTAGGCTTGCGTTGACTCCGACATCCTCCAGAGTGAGGGCGGCTCCGCATCCGACGCGTCGCTGCGGCATGATGGAGGCCTACTTCAATTAGGAGGAGGCCCCAATCGTTGCCATCCATCAACTCCGTCGCCCGCACGGCCATCCTGGCGGCCAGTCAGAACCGGGTCACCGAAGGCTTCATGAACCGCTACGGCATGCGCCTTGGAGCCTCCAGATTTGTGGCGGGCGAGACCCTCAGCGAGTGCGTCCAGGTGATCCAGCAGCTGAACCGTCAGGGTTTCAAGTGCAATGCCACTGAGCTCGGTGAAGCCGTGGACACCGAGGCGGATGCGCACGGAGCCGTGCAGGATTACGAGGAGCTACTTCGCCGACTGGCTTCGGAAAACCTCAACGCCAATGTGGCCATCAAGCTGACTCTGTTGGGGCTAGCGATTGATGAGGGGCTGGCCCTTCGCAACATGGCCCACCTGCTGGAGGTGGCCCGGGGTCTCGGAATGTTCATGCGGATCGACATGGAAGAGTCCACTCGAGTAGATCCGACCCTCCGCATCTACCGCCGACTTCGGGAGGATGGCTTCGACAATGTCGGGGTTGTGCTGCAGTCGTACCTGTACCGGGCGGTCGCCGACCTGAACTCCCTGCTTCCCCTGCGTCCCAACCTTCGTTTGGTGAAGGGGGCGTACCTGGAGAGCCGGGAAGTTGCGTACCCGAGCAAAGTGGACGTCGACAGCAACTACGTCAGGCTGATGGAGGCGGCGCTTTCGGGTGACGGATACACCGCCATCGCCACCCACGACCGGCGCATGATCGAGCATGCCATCGGGTTCGTTGAGCGTAACCGCATCGGTCTTGACCGGTTCGAGTTCCAGATGCTCTACGGTGTGCGCCCACAGTTGCAGCGGGAACTGCTTGCTGGCGGCTACACCGTCCTGGTTGCCACCTCCTACGGCACCCATTGGTATCCGTTCTTCATGCGACGGCTGGCGGAGCGACCGGCAAATGTACTCTTTCTGGCGCGCAACATGGTTCGTCGGTGAGCCGCCGCCCCAGCGCGGCTCAGTTCGGTTGCGCGAGCCTGTTCGAATTTAAAAGTCAGGAGCAGAGACCATGATCATCCCTCCCTTCCGGAGCGAGCCCACACTTGATTTTGCAGATCCGAACTCTCGCCGCGACTTCGAAGGCGCTCTCCAGCGGGTAGCCGCAAGGTTGGGACGGCGATATCCCCTGGTGATCGGCGGGGAGCTGGTCGATACCAGAGACGAGATCCGGTCCTGTAATCCCGCGCATCCTGATCAGGTCGTGGGCAGGCATGCGGTGGCCGACGCGACCCACGTGGAACAGGCGGTAGCTGCTGGGTGGGCGGCCTTTCGATCGTGGTCGCGCACCCCGGTCGCCGAGCGGGCACTGCTGCTCTTGAGGGCCGCTCAGCTCATCCGCAGCCGCCGCCACGAACTCGGGGCGCTGATGGTCTACGAGGTAGGCAAACCGTGGGACGAGGCGGATGGAGAGGCGGCCGAGGCGGTCGATCTGATGGAGTGGTACGCGCGCCAGGCCCTAGAGCTGGAGTCGAGGGACAAGATGGTCCCCTGGCCGGGGGAGGCTACCCAATTTCGCTATCTCCCACTTGGTGTTGGAGCGGTCATCTCCCCCTGGAACTTCCCGTTGGCCCTGACCACGGGAATGACGTCAGCTGCGCTGGTCTCCGGAAACTGCGTTGTGCTCAAGCCGGCCGAAACCGCCAGCACGACCGCGGCCTGGCTCATGGACCTTCTCACCGAGGTCGGACTTCCACCAGGGGTTCTGAACCTGCTGAGTGGCAGGGGGGAGGTCGCCGGGGAGGCGCTCGTCGACCACCCGCAAATCCGCTTTGTGGCCTTCACCGGATCTCGGGAGGTGGGTGTTCGCATTTACGAGCGAGCCGCTGTGGTGCATCGAGGGCAGCGCTGGTTGAAGAGGGTCCAGCTGGAGATGGGGGGAAAGAACGCGGTGGTGGTGGATGAGACCGCTGACCTTGATCTGGCCGCCCTGGAGATCACCCGATCCGCCTTCGGCTTCCAGGGACAGAAGTGCTCCGCCGGCTCCCGAGCGGTCATCGTCTCCTCTGTCTATGACGAGCTTCTGCCCAGGGTGCTGGAGCTGACCAAGGCGATCCGGGTCGGGGACCCGGTCGACTCGCAGGTGAGCCTGGGCCCGGTGATCGACGGTGACGCGGAAGAGAAGATCCTCGATTACATACAGGTGGGTCGGGGCGAGGGAGACCTCCTGCTTGGAGGTGGAAGGCGGGTGGGTGAAGGGCACTTCATCGAGCCGACGGTGTTCGGAGGGGTGGCCGCGCAGGCCCGTATCGCGACCGAGGAAATCTTCGGTCCGGTCCTGGCGGCGATCCGTGCCCGGGACTTTGAAGACGGTATCCGGATCGCCAACAGCACGGATTACGGCCTGACCGGCTCTTACTTCAGCCGTGCCCCGGAGCGGATCGCCAACGCCAAGGACCAGCTTCACGTCGGCAACCTGTACATCAATCGGCGCTCGACTGGGGCCATGATGGGAGTCCATCCATTCGGCGGATTCAACATGAGTGGCACGGACACCAAAGCGGGCGGCCCTGACTACCTGCTCTTCTTCCTCCAGGGACAGAGCGTCGCCGAGAAGCTCTGACCTTCCGAGGGAATGCAGTAGACAATGACCAGACCGGACTTTCGGTAGCAGACCAAGTGAGGAGTGACGTTTAATGGCCAAAAGCTCAGAGCAGGTGACCAGCCTCTTTCCCAACCATCTGGCGGCCGTGATCCGGTGGAAGGATGCCGATGAGGCCTATCAGGCGGTGCTCACCGCGGCCCGCGCAGGGGTCGGTTCGGTGGAGATCACCTCGGGTACACCCCAGGCATTCGAGCTGATCTCCCGCCTGCGTCGGGAGGTCGGAGACAGCAGCGTGGTGGGAGCCGGAACCATCACCGACTCCTCCCTGGCCAAGATGGCCGTAGAAAGCGGGGCCCAGTACCTGGTGACCCCTTATCTGGTGCCGGAAGTGGCCGAGATCGCTCGGGAGGCGGGCTTGCTGTTGGTCATGGGGGCCACGACCCCCACTGAGATCGCTCAGGCGGTCGCCGCTGGAGCGGACCTGGTCAAGGTCTTTCCCGCAGCCCCCATTGGAGGCCCCGCCTACATCCAGGCGGTGCGCGGACCGATGCCGGATGTGCCGTTGTGGGTCAGCGGTGGGGTGGGGATTCTGGAAGTTGCCGCATACCTGAAGGCTGGGGCCGAGGTGGTCGGGCTGACCAATGATCTGTTCCGACCCGAGCTCATGACCCAGCATGCGTGGGGTGCGATAGCCGAACTCTGCCAGCAGGCGCTGAGTGCTGCGGGAGTAAAGCAGGCGGTTTCGACACCCGTCTGAGGACCTTACGGCCGTTGTTGGGGCCAGCCCTGGCGGCCCCAACACGCCGTGGGATCAGCGACCGATCAAGATCTGGGGATCCACTGACCCAGGGACGGCGTCACCACGCGAGTCCACGTCGCCACCCCTGAAGACTATGGTGCCGGTAGTCCGTCGCTTGGTCCACCACGCGAAGGCTATCCCGAGGACCAGCAATACGGCGATGGTCTGGTCGATGCCACCTCCGATCGCCTTTGGGCCGTATATGAAAAAGCCGACGAGAAGGGCTCCCATGACCAAGGTCGAAAACAGGGCTCCCGCTCGGAGTAGCCGATGGGCATGCGGATTGAGGCCGACCTCGGGCAGGCGCCGGTGCCCGACGGTGAGAAACACGCTGGCAGTGACCGAGTCCAAAAAGAACTCCGCCAGCAGGAAGAATCCGGCGGCCGACAGGACGAGGTTGAAGAATGCCCCGAGCGAGGTGACAAACACCTGCAGCGCCACGACCACAAGCGCTGACCCCAGGCTGGCGAGAATGGCCACATGCGGAACCTGGCGCCGGTTCAACCTGGAGAACACCGAAGGGATCAGCTTCTCGCGTCCCATGGCGTAGAGGGCCCTGGTGAGGATGTAGGTGGTGAGCCACAGCCCCCCAGCGGTGGAGGCCAGGATGGGAATGAGCATCACCCAAGGCGCCCCCGGAATCAGTCTAGCCGACCACATCGCGAGCGGGTTGGTCGCATTCGCCAGCTGGTGCAGCGGGGTCTCGCCCAGCATCAGCGGGTAGAGGACTGCGTAGAATACGAGCGCCCCGATGGCTCCGATGATGCCGCCGACCCCCGGGTCGGCCCTTGGCCTCATCGACTCCTCGGCCGCGTAGCTGTCGATCTCCCACCCGTCGAGGATTGTGGCTGCCACGACAGCGACGATGAGGATCCCTCCGATCGGTGGAGGACCAAAGTGGATCGGGACGCTGATCCGATGCCAGTTCAGGACCCCAAGGACCCCGAAGGCGGCCAGGGAGATCATCTCCAGGAGGAAGAACGCCTGGGTGATCCGGGCGGTGGGGCGGCCACCAAGAAGCAGGGGCACCGCCGCGAAGAGAATCCAGAACAAGGTCACCCCGAGATGGACGATGGGGGGCGCCTGGTAGTGGGGCGCGATCAGGGCCAGCGTGTAGCTCCCCGCAGGGATGGCAATCGGCGGTATGGAGGTGAAGTAGGCCAGGATGAGGATCCAGGCCTGGTAGCGGGACGCGGTCCGGCCGATGACTCGTGCTGACCAATGGTAGGAGGCACCGGAGTGCGGGAAGTGCTGGTTCAACAGGCGAAAGACGAAGCTGGAGACCAGGAATGGGAGCGCCAGGACAGCGATGGCCGGGAGCGTCCACCACCCGGCATCTGCTGCCATCACCCCGCCGGTCGCAGCGACCGAGAAGAGGGGCCCGACGCTAGAGACCGAGAGCGGCACCAGATCGGTCAGGTGAAACAGCTGAGCCAAGGGCTTATCGCCCGAACCCTTCGCATCGAGTGGTGGGGCCACCAGATTAACCTCACTCAACCTCGCGGTCTCCTTCCTGGACCTCTGCACCAACCCTCCGCGGAGTGTATCCCACTATTGCCATCGAATCGCAATAGGAACTAGATGGCGACATCTGTCTCGGCCCGATATCAGGGATCACCAGCTAACGGTCTCTGGCCTGAGGCAGCCGGCGGCCAAGGCGAGTCCGGATCCAGTTTGATCTCACCAGAGCGGTTGGATTGACACCTCAGGATCTCGGGGCAGGCCATGCCCCAAGCTCGACATCACCTCCCCCACCAGATAGATGGACCCAACAGCCAGAACCAGTCCACCCTCTCCGGCCGCAAGCCGCGCCTTCTCCAGAGCGAGGCCTACCGGTGTCAACACCCGACTTGTGCCGGGCCATTCCGCGGCGAGAGCCTCGGCCTCCACCGCGCGGGTTGCCTGAGACCGGGTGAAGATTGCCGCCGAGAAGCGGAGCTGAGACAGAAGATCGAGCATCCCCCTGTGGTCGTGATCGGCCATGGAGCCGAACACCAGCACGGTGCGCCTACCGGAGACAGCCGTTCTGAGATCCGGCAGGATGGCCGCAATCGCATGGGGATTGTGTGCGGAGTCGACGATTACCTCGGGGTGCCCACCAAGAGACTCCATCCTTCCGGGCCAGCGCACCTTTGCAAGGCCGGATCTGATAGCGGAGTCGGGAATTGGAAACCCGGTATCGGAAAGGCAGTCTGACACCGCTACCGAGACCGCAGCGTTGGCCATCTGGACGGCTCCTCCCAACCCCAGGCGCAGCTCCTTCAGCTCCCTCCTCGGGGTGGCCACGAAGGCCGATGGGAGCTGCGAGGGCTCGAGAACGGAAGCCGACCAGCGGAACTCTTCTCCCATCTGCCAAAGGCGAGCGCCCGCGAGCTCGGCCGCTCGACGCACGACCGGGATGGCGTCGCCGGAAGCGCCCGAGACAGCCAGGTCGCCCGGCTTTATGATCGCCGCCTTCTCCCCGGCGATCGCCGCCACCGTGTTCCCCAGCTGCGCTTGATGGTCCAGCCCTATCGAGGTCACCACCGCCACCCCGCCATCCCAGACATTGGTGGCGTCAAGGCGCCCGCCCAGCCCGACCTCGCAGACGGTCAGCTCCGCGTTGTGCTCCCTGGCAGCCAGGAAGCCCATTGCGGTGAGCAACTCGTGGTGGGTCGGTAGTCCGGAGGCGCGGTTCATTCGCTGTTCCGCCGCGAGAACGGCATCTACCAACTCTTCAAAGAGCTCCTCTGAGACCGGTTCCCGGTCCAGTCGGATTCGCTCTCGATAGCTGGTGAGGTGGGGCTTGGTGAGCAGCGCGACCCGGTACCCGGCCTGCTCGGCGATCTCCGCCACCATCGCGCAGACCGAGCCCTTCCCGTTGGTGCCCGCCACCAGGACCCCCCTCAGGGACCGCTCCGGGTTATCCAGGGCAGCAAGGAGCGAGCGGGTGGTCTCGAGACCCAGCCTCATGCCGCGGTTACTTGCCGTCGCCAGCCTTTCCAAGGACTCCTGATAGCTCACACGTGGCATTCTGAACGAGTGAGCTATCGAACCCGACCGACCAGGACGGTCTTCGTGCTTCTGTTTGGCCTTCTCCTGGTCGGGTGCGGGAGAACCACGGTACCTTCGCCGTCTCCCAAACCCACAGCCACTCCTCTCCCGCTAACCCTGGGGGTGCTGCCGCTCGGAGGGGTGACAGCCTCGCCCCTCGGGATGACCGGCCCCTACGCCGCTGGAGCGGGTCTGCCATCGCTTCCCCGTACCGTTCTGGCCGCCCGAGTGCCGGCGGCGCCCCTCACCGCTGTCAACTACCTGGCGGCGCAGCTGGGGGTTCCCGGGCCCCCGATCAACACCGGTGCCGGGTTGGCCTACAACCTGGGCGCATCGACCGGTTACCAGTTGACCACCACCGCCGATCTCCTGGGCTTCAACTTCCACCCCAACACTCCGGTCAGCGAAACCGGGGCAACCCCTTCGGTGGCGGCGGCTGATGCCTTCGTGGAGCAGTTTTTGGCCGGCCATCGGCTGCTCGGGCCCCACTCAGGGGTCATTCCTGAGCCGGGCTTGACCCAAGCCCACGCCGCGGACCGCAGGGTCTACTTCCAGTGGTCGCAGGACGGGTACCCGGTTGTGGACATCACCGGACAGCCCGAATTGATCTACGCCGATGTGGCTGCCAACTACAGGAACCAGCTGGCCCTTGTCGGGCTGGCGGGGGCGGTGCCCCTTCCGCTCCAGTCGGCACCTTACAAGTACCCGGCCATCTCCCTCGTAGACCTGATTACAGATCTCAACAACGGCCTGCTCAATCCCAACTCCTACTGGCTTTCGAGCAACGACCAGCCCTTTCCCCCGCCTGTCAACCGCACCGCCACGCCGACTACACAGGCGACCCTGACAGCCCTGGACCTGGCCGTCGTCGACAGCGCCGGGTACGCGGTCCCGGTCCTGGTGCTGCAGGTGTCGGATAGGGCCCCGACCACGGCGTTTGTGATGTGCGCGGCGGCAACCGACGCCTGCGCGCCGCTGCGGTACATTGCCAGCTCGCCCTCCCCTACAGGCTGAGCCGAAGGCGGGGCGGAGCGAGCTCCTGGGTCCAGCGCCTGCTCGTCTCTTCGGTCAGGCAGCCTTCACGGCAGCCACCAGACTGGTCAGCGAGTCCTTGGCATCACCGAAGAGCATGATGGTCTTGGGATCGTAGAGGAGCTCGTTGTCGATCCCCGCGAAGCCGGGTCGCATCGACCGCTTCAAAAAGACGATGTTCTTGGCCTGGTCGACGTTCAGAATGGGCATGCCGTAGATGGGACTCCCCGGTGAGTTGCGAGCAGCCGGGTTTACCACGTCATTGGCGCCGACCACCAGCGCCACGTCGGTGGAGCGGAAGGCGTCGTTGATCTCGTCCATTTCCTTCAGCTGCTCATATGGCACATTCGCCTCGGCCAAGAGCACGTTCATGTGGCCGGGCATCCTTCCCGCCACCGGGTGAATTGCGTAGTCCACTTCGACCCCTCGCTTCTCCAGAAGCTCTGCCAGATCTCGGACTGCGTGCTGGGCCTGGGCCACGGCCAGCCCGTATCCCGGGACGAAGATCACCTTCTGGGAGTAGGCAAGAAGAGTCCCGATGTCGTCGGCGGTTCCCGATCTGACGCTCCTGCCCGCTCCTCCAGCCGCGGACTGCTCGGTCACCAAGACCGTGCCGAACGCCCCGAAGAGGAGGTTCCCAATGGAACGGCCCATGGCGTCGGACATCATCTTGGTGAGAAAGGTCCCCGAGGCCCCGACCAGGGTTCCACCCACGATCAGGACCGGGTTGCCCAGGACGAATCCGTCGCCGGCCACCGCCAGTCCGGTGAAGGCGTTGAGCATGGAGATGACCACCGGCATGTCCGCGCCTCCGATCGGCAGCACGAATGCCACTCCGAGGAGGAGGGAGAGCACCAAAAGCGCCCAGAGCGCCAGGACCCCAACGCCGGTGACCACCAGCAGTACCCCCAGCACCACGATCGCGGCTGCCACCGCCGCGTTCACCGGCTGCTGCCCGCGATAAATGATCGGGGTGCCGCGCATCAGCTCCTGCAACTTGGCGTATGCGACCCCGGAACCCGCGAAGCTGGTGGCACCGATCACCACCGCGAACACCACCGGAATCGAGAGGACTATCGGTATCGCCACCGTGCTGGGCGCCCTCAGGAACTCCACCACGGAGATCAGCGCCGCCGCCCCGCCGCCCACCCCGTTGAAGGTGGCCACCATCTGGGGCATGGCGGTCATGCGCACGGCACGAGCCGCCACCGCCCCGAGCGGAGCCCCGATGAGGATCGCCACCACCATCAGGACCAAGTTCAGCACCGAATGGTGCAGGCCGGGGACCGTGGCTGCAAAGGCGATAACCATGCCAGCAGCCGCCAGGAGGTTGCCCATTCGAGCGTGCCGGGGTGAGCTCAGCTGGTGCAGGCCCCAGATGAACAGGACGGCAGCCAGGAGATATAGCAGGGTGATGGGCGCGGAGAATGTCATCGGCCGCCACCGCTCGGGGCGGGACGTGCCTCGCAGGCAGCAATGAGAGCCAGTCGGGTCAAGTCGGCGTTCCCCCACGCTTGTTCCGGCTCCGGAACATCTCCAGCATGCGGTCGGTCACCACATATCCCCCAACAACGTTGATGGTCGCCAGAACGACGGCCAAGAACCCCAGCAGCTCCTGGAGGGGCCCCTGGGCGCCAGCCATGATCACCATCGCCCCGACCAGGATCACCCCGTGGATCGCGTTACTGCCAGACATGAGCGGGGTGTGCAGGATCGTAGGCACCTTGGAGATCACCTCAAAGCCCAGAAAGACCGCCAAAACGAAGATCGAGATCTCGCTTACCAGCTGTGCGCTCATGATTTTCCGACGCCTCCCAGTGCCGCCTCCCGCATCAGCTCGTTGCGGATCTCCCCCGCGTGGATCGCGCAGCTGGCGTTGGTGATCTCATCTGACAGGTCCAGGGACAGCTCCCCTCCCTTCACCAGATGGGCGCACACCGTGGCCACGTTTCGGGCATACATCTGGCTGCTGGTGGAGGCGACCATCGCTGGCAGGTTTCTAAGACCGACGATCCTCACGCCGTTCACGACCACCTCCTCTCCGGGAATCGTCAGCTGGCAGTTGCCGCCGCCTTCAGCAGCCAGATCGACCAGCACAGACCCCGCGCGCATCCCCTCAACCATCTCCTTGGTGACCAAAACCGGCGAAGGTCGCCCTGGGATCGCGGCGGTGGTGACCACGAGGTCACTCTGTTGAACCCTCTGGCCAATCAGCTCTCGCTGTTTGGCCAGGAACTCCTCGGACTGCTCTCTGGCGTATCCGCCTTCTCCCTCCTGGGCCTCCAGCTCCAGCTCCACGAAGGTCGCTCCCAGGCTGCGCACCTCA
Source organism: Candidatus Dormiibacterota bacterium (assembly GCA_027313505.1). GTDB lineage: Bacteria > Chloroflexota > Dormibacteria > Aeolococcales > Bog-877 > AG-12. The sequence continues at coordinate 26,750 of DAHVDN010000011.1, read as the reverse complement.
TCGCGAACCGCGGGCCGAACGTCGTAGGCCTCTACAACCGCACCCAGACGGCGTGCGGTGGCGATCGCCTGAAGCCCGGCGACGCCCGCGCCCAGCACCAACACCCGCGACGGCGGAATCGTGCCGGCCGCAGTCATCTGCAGAGGCATGATTTTCGCCAGCCGGTCGGCGCCCATCAGCACCGCCTTGTAGCCTCCGATCGAAGCCTGGGACGAGAGGGCATCCATCGCCTGTGCCCGGCTAATCCGTGGGATCAGCTCAAAGCTTATGGCAGTGATGTGGCGGCCGCACAGTGCCCGGAGCAGCTGAGGAGAGGCGGATGTCGGCAGAAAGCTCACCAGAGTCGCTCCCTCCGGAAGTAGAGGGACCTCGTCGAGATTGGGTGGCTGAACCTTGCAGACCACGCCGGAGCCCTCGAGGCAACTCTTGGGGTCCGCAGCCAAGGTCGCTCCCGCAGCTTCCAGCGCCTGGTCCGAGAAGCCGGCGGCCTCGCCGGCTCCCCGTTCCACCTGAACACTGACTCCTAGTGCGAGCAGCCGGGGGATGGAGTCTGGACTCACCGCGATGCGTCGCTCCTCAGGGGCGGTCTCGCGTGGTACCGAAAGCTTCACGGTCCGATCCTACCGGAGGGAGGCGCTGAGGAGGAGTTGGCCCCCTGCCTGGTGGGGATTCCGGTATCAGCGACGGCCCCCCTCCCAACGGGCCCTAAGCGTTCTCCGGTCCTTCCTGGGAGAGGCCAACCGCCCATGGGAGCCTCGCACCCGTCATCCTATGCGGCGTGCCAGGTATCGAATCCTATCTTCGGCGGATGCTCCAGGGGTGGCAGACAATCGTGGTCGCCAACCGCCCCCCGATCGACGTCCACACCGGTCATGATGGGGTGGAGCGCGTCACCCGAGGGGGCGGGGGGTTGGTGACCGCCATGGCGTCGCTGGCCAAGTCCAGCGGCTCAACCTGGGTCGGAGCGGCCAGGGGTCCATCCGATTTGGAGCTGGTGACCAGAGCCGGGGAGGACGGAGTGGTCGAGGTGACCACCGAGGACTCGGAGACCTTTCGGGTAGTTTTCGTCGAGCCCGATCCCGAGGCCTACGACCTCTACTACAACCAGATCAGCAATCCCCTGCTCTGGTTCATCCAGCACTACCTGTGGGATCTCGGCAGAGAGCCAATTCTGGACTCCAAGACCGGGCACGCCTGGCGCGAAGGATATGTCCGCGTAAACCAGGACTTTGCCGACAAGGTGGTTCAGGTGGCGAAGGCATCAAGGGCCAGGCCGCTGGTCCTAACCCAGGACTACCACCTCTACCTCATGCCCGCCATGGTGCGGGCGAGGTTGCCGGAGGCGAGGCTGCAGCATTTCATTCACATCCCCTGGCCCACCCCCCAGTACTGGAAGATCATCCCGCGCCAGATGCGCGATGGGATCCTGACTGGTCTTTTGGGGAACGACGTCGTCGGCTTGCAGACCAGCCTCGACGTCCGAAATTTCTTGATGACCTGCGAGGAGAATCTGGGCCTTGGGGTGGACCACCGCCAGCGCATAGTGTTCTACGAAGGTCGGTCGGTTTGGGTCCGCGCCTACCCCATCTCCATCGACATTCGCGGCATGACCGAGATGGCGGCCAGTCCGGCGGTGGTGGCGGAGGAGGAAAAGATCGCCGCGTGGCGCCCGGAGATGCTCATCCTCAGAGTCGATCGAACCGATCTGAGTAAGAACATCGTGCGAGGTTTCCTCGCCTATGAGCGGCTTCTCGAGACCCACCCGGAGCTCCGCGGCCGGGTGGAGTTCTGGGCTCTACTGCAGCGCAGTCGTCAAAACGTAGACGCCTACCGCTCCTACCTCGGGGCCCTGGTCGCTGCGACCGCCCGAGTGAATCGCCGATTCCAGACCGGAACCTGGCTGCCCATCCGGTTGGAGGTCGGAGACAACCTGCATCGAGCCGTGGCCGCCTACAAGTCCTACGACGCTTTGTTGGTGAACCCGATCTACGATGGGATGAACCTGGTCGCCAAGGAGGGCGTGCTCTGCAACTCTCGGGATGGGGTGTTGGTGCTCAGTGAGAATGCGGGCAGCTACGAGGAGCTGGGCCAGCATGCCATCGGGATCAACCCTTTCGATATCGACCAAACCGCGGAGGCGCTACATGCCGCGCTGACGATGCCCAAGCGCTACCGAGCCAATCGAGCGCGGCAGCTGCGCCAGATTGTTCGCCGCAATGACATCACCAGATGGATCAGCAACCAGCTTCAGGACCTCAACGACCTGCTGGCGCAGTAGCCTCCGAGCGTCCGGCGGCGGAGACAGCTGAGAGCGCCTCAACCAGCTGCATCAGCAGCTCGGCCCAGGCACCCGGGCCCGCGAGACACAGGTCGGCAGTCTCTTCCAACCGAGGATTGGTCTCCGGGCCGAGCACACCTATGGCAAGTGCCAGTTCCATGTCTCCGGAACGGCGATGGAGCTCCTCCATCGCCGGCAGATCACCCAGGTCGTCACCCGCGAAGACGCATCCTTTGGGACTCAGCCGTTCCAAGATGGCAGCAATTGCGGTTCCCTTGTTGCCGCTCCGAGGTGGCCGAACCTCGATCACCAACTTGCCGCGAACAATTTCAAGATGATCTTGGACGGCCAGCTGCTCGACCATCCTGCGCACCGTCGGTCCTACCCGCCTGGGCTCAGGCGAGTTGCGGTAGTGGACTGCAACTCCCATTGCCTTCGCCTCCACCTGTACCCCCGGCAGCCAGGCCGTGAGCTCCTCAAGGATTTGGGCCAGCTCCAGCAACCCCGGTGAGGGGGCGGACGGAGTCGGCAGAGCCTCGTCGGGGCTCAGCCTCATCCATGGCTCCAAACCGTAGCTGCCAAGGAGCAGGACCCCCGGGACCGGGCACTGCACCGCCAGGTTGGCCAGGTCTCGACCGCTGATCACCGCCACCGGAGTGCGCCGGGCCAGCTCCGCCAGAGCCCGGGTCGCCATCTGCAACGGCCGCGCTCGCCGTGGGTCCCGGACTACGGGCGCCAGGGTTCCGTCGAAGTCGGTCGCGATCAGGAGGCTGCCCCGTCTGGCCAGTCGAACCAGGGGAGCGATCAGCGGGGAGCGGCCGCTCCCGTCTTGGGATCCCACCAACTGATCATAGGCGGCGGCGACTTGGTGACTCACATCCGCTAACCTGCAGGGGATGCGGAATCCTGAAGTTACCGAGGAGCCGGTGTCTCAGCTCGTACACAGTCTGGGCGACGAGCTGCGGCAGTTGGTGATCGATGAGCTCTCGCTCGGCAAGGCCGAACTCAAGCAGAGCGCCTGGCGGGGCCTCCGGCTGGCGATCGCAGGAGCGGTGGCCGGAGTGGGCCTCAGCCTGTTCTTGATCTTCGCTCTGGTTCTTATAGTTGAGTGGACTCCAAACCACGTCCTTGCGGCGGCGATCGTGGCCCTGTTCGGCCTTCTACTGTTGGTGGCAGGTGGCATCGTGGTGTGGTCCAACCGCCATCTGTGGCCGTTCTCAGCCAGCAAGGACAGCCTCACAGAGGATCTTGAGTGGGTACGACGCCAGAGCAAGCGCGCGCACAGGTAGCGGCGACCAGGGGACGGATCGACCTGACCCTGGATCGGTTAGAGGCACGCCTGCGTGAGGAGCTCGACCCCCGTCGTCGGCTGAGACGGGATGGTCCGCGGCTCGCCCTCGGGGTCGGGGTTGTCGCCCTGGTCGGCACCGCCTACCTGATGCAGAAGCGACGGCGCAAGAGGCAGCAGCCGGTCGTCGGCGACTGGATCGAGTCGATGCCGGAGGAGTGGCGCGTCCGACTTCAGGAGCTGCTGTCGGAAGCCGCCGAGGCCACCGATCTGGGAGCGCGTCGTCGTTCCACTTCGGGCTCTCGGAGCCCAGCTCAGGCGATCGCCCTGCGGGTCGGAAAGACGGTCGCCCCAATTGTGCTGAACGCGCTCGCGGAGCGTCTGGCCAATAGGCAGGCTGGAGAGCCGAGGTGACGGAATCTGTCAGCTCATTTTGTCGCAATCGCCGCTGACTCGACAGATTGGGCACCCAGCCTGAACCGGTACTCGGGCCAACTCGCATCCGTCCCTTGGTCGGGTCAGATGCTTCGAAGTTGGGTCAGATGCTTGCCCGCGCTTTCGCTGACGACCCTACCTCGGCCTGGTTGTTCCCCAGGGTGGAAGGGCGAGCCAGGGCGCTCGAGGAGTGGTATCGGATCAACTCCCAGATCCTTCTGGCAACGGGAGAGGGGTGGGGCACTGAGAAGCTGGAATCGGCCGCTTTGTGGCTGCCGGTGGGGCTACCCCTCGCACCCGGCGCACCGCACAAGCTGGGCCGGCTGCTCCTGTGGAACCTCCTCACCGTTTGGAAGTTGGGAAGCCGGGTTCGACAGGCGGCGATCACCACCGCCCGGTTGCACAGGCTTCACCCCCCTGGCCCGGCCTGGTATCTCGCGATCCTCGGCACTGAGCCCAGGTTACAGGGTATCGGCCTGGGATCAGCGGTGCTCAGGCCGGTCCTCGAGCGCTGTGACCGGATGGGGGTGCAGTCCTATCTCGACACAGCCACCTACCGGGACGTGCATTTTTACGCCGGGCACGGTTTCGAGGTGGTCTCTGAGCTGGATCCGGTCAGGGGACCCCACTTCTGGGTGATGAGGCGTCAGCCGATCGTCGGCTGACGCCACCCCGCGATCAGAGGACTCAGCAAGCTCCCCAATCCCAGGTGGCATCACTCGTATCGAAGCACCTCAAGGGGTCGGATGCGCACCGGGCCCCAGGCCACCAGAGCCGCCGTGCCGACGGCGATCAGAATGGCACCCAGGACTATCGCCAGGGCAAGGGGAGTGGGTATCCCCAGAGAGATCTTTATCACCAGCCGGCCCAGTGGCAGTAGTACCAGTGCGATCCCCAGCATCCCACCGGTCGCGCCCAGCCAGGCAACCGCTGCGGTCTCGGTCAGGACCTGGGCGAAAACTGCCCTGCTTCCCTGCCCCACCGCCTTCTGAATGCCGATCTCCCGGCGCCTCTCGAGCAGGGCCAGAGCCACCGAGTTGGCGATGATGACGATCCCGGCCAAAAGCGCCAAGGAGGCGATGGCGGTAAGGAACAGGATCGCGTTGTTGAGAAATTGGTCGATGATTAGGGTGAAGTCGGCCAGGCTGACCACCTGAGCGCCGGTCACCTCCTGGCGCAGCTTCGTGGCTGCGGCATCCGCTCTCTTTGGAGGGAACTTCATCTCCACAACCCGCATCGCCCCCGGCCCGCCCACCTGGGCCACCGTCTGGCTGTTTGCCAGAACGGGAGCAACAGTGAAGGTGATCGAGACCCCCTTGGAGCTGCCCGAGCCCAGGCTGTAGAAGCCAACCACCGTCACCACGACTGGCGCGACTCCACGGGCTAGGGGATCTGCAAGTCCGATCCGATCCCCCAACTTCAGGTGATACGGCCCTCCTTGGAGCGCGTTGTTCAGCAGCACTCCGTTGTCGGCCAGGTCCGCTGAAGTGAGCTGGTGACCTGCGGTTATCTTGACCGGAGGCCCCGCCTCCTGGCTCAGATTGAAGCCCTGGATCCCGGTCAACAGAAAGAGCGAGTCTCGACCCCGACGGCTGTTGGCGGTGATGCCCACCGCGCTGGCGAAGGGAGCTCCATTCAGGCTCACCGGGCCGCTCACCGCTGCGTTGGAGGAGATCTGTTGACTGGGGTGGAGCTGGCTGACAGCCTTCTGCAGCGCCTGCTGATCCTGACCTGGAGCGACGGCCACCACGTTGTAGGTGGTGGACTGGGTGATGATGTTGTCCAGCTCGGCTCGGATGTCCGTTCCCAGCACCAGGATCAGACCGACCGCGAAGACACCGACGAAGAGGGCTACGGCCGTCGAGGCGGTCCTGGTTCTCTGTCGGGCCGCGTTCCTGAAGGCGAGCCGGATCACGGACTGGACCGGGCGCGGCAGCAGGACCACCAGGTAACCGAGCAGGGCGACCGCGATGAAGAGGGCGCCCACCGCTCGCAGGCTGGCGACTCGGGTTATGCCTATCGAGATGAGGAGAGCCGCGGTCACCAACAGCAGATGGGAGGCGGTGAATCGCTCCGGAACGGGCAGGTGCCCGACCAGCCAGAGAGCCAGACTGAACAGGCCGGTAAGAATCGCAAGCGCCACACCGGTGCCAATCACCAGCCCCAGGGCCAGGCCGGCTGACCCCAGGATGGCGGACGCCAGCAGCCAGAAGAGAGCTCCTACGAGCGCCAGCAGAACGGCGCTCGAGCCTATCACCGCCACACTGACAGCTCCCGGGTCGTCGCGGAGGACCGCTGCCGGCCGGACCCTGCTGAGGCGGACGATTGGGAGGATGGCGAAGATGCAGGTGGTGGCGACCCCGATGCCGACCCCGGCCACCACGATTCCCCAATTCAAAACAAAGCTGATGCTCAGATTGGCCACGTTTTGGAGCAGGGCGCGGATGCCGTCCGACAGGATGATGCCCGCTCCGGCTCCCGCGATGCCGCCCACAAGCCCAAGCAGAGCCGCCTCCAGGCCGAAGAGCAGGTAGAGGTCCCTGCGCCGGTATCCGGTAGTTTTGAGCATCGCGATCTCGAGACGCCGCCGGGAGAGGCTCACCTGCATCGTGTTGACTATCCCGATGCCGCCGATGAGCAGCGCCGCCAGTCCCGCCACCGAGAGGAATTGGGTGAGTGCCTGGCTGGCCTTGCGGTCGGAGTTCAGCGCCTGCTGAACTGTTGAGACAGTGGCCAAAGGGAACGCCGTCCGAAGTAGTGATGCCACCCGGTTGACTGCGCCGGAGGTGCGGGCGGTCACATAGACCTCCCCGTAGTCCACCGCGGCAGACGGCGACAGGGCGGACGCGAGAGTACTTGTTGAGGTCAGCACGTCCTGGCTGAGCCCGGTCGGGGGACTTCCCTGAAGCACCCCGCCGATCGTCCAGTAGATCGCGTGGACCGCCGAGACCGCGGTCACCCGCACCCTGCTCCCGACAGGGGCTCTCAGGAGGCTGGAGACCCCGCCCGAGACCACCATGGTGTCCGGTCGGTGCATGAGCTGACTGAAGGAACCGAGGGCTCCCGGCTGCAGAGGCAGCGATCCGACCAGCGGGAAGTTGGACGGGTCAACAGCGTCGATAACTGCCGACACACCCTGACCGTTGGCTCTAACCAGGGTGGATTGGTACTCCCTGACCGCGGTGAAGTTCGTGATCAGGTGTTGCGCCCTCAGCCGGGCGAACGTCTGAAGCTGCGAGGCGGGGAGGGGCACCGCCACCGACACCACGGAAATGTCGCCCCCATTGGCGGCCCTGACGTTCGCCGTCAGGGAGGTCGAAACCATCGCCGCCGCCAGCTGCAGTCCCACGATCGCCATCACTCCGACGCCGACGCAGAAGGCCGCCAACACGGTCCGCCGGCCCCCCCGCCGCAGCGACCGGGTTGTGTAGCGGAGGTAGAGTCCGGACTTCACGCCGGAGTTGCGCGCGGTCCCGGGTGGTCGCCGACCAGCTCTCCGTCGGCCAGCTGAAGCATTCGGGTGGCATATTGGCTCACCGACAGGTCGTGCGTCGCTATCACGAGGGTCGTACCCAACTGCTCCTTCAGCTCCCAGAGGAGGTCGAGGATCTCCTTGCCCTGCGCGGCGGCAAGATTTCCTGTCGGCTCGTCGGCCACCAACAGGGGGGGCTGGGTCGCCAGCGCTCTGGCGATGGCAACCCTTTGCTGCTCGCCCCCCGAAAGTTGGCTGGGCCGGTGCTCCAGCCGGTGAGAGAGTCCGACCAGGCCGAGCAGCTCCTCAGATCTAGCCCCGGGGGAGCCCTTCCACGAACCGGCGTAAAGAGGCACCTCCACGTTTTCGCGCGCGGTCAGGGTGGGAATCAGGTTGAACGCCTGAAAGACCATTCCGACCGTGCGGTTGCGAATCCCTGCCAGCTGGGACTCACGCATGGAGGAGATGTCGATGCCATTCAGGAAGACCTGACCGGAGCTGGGGCTGTCGAGTCCTGTGATGCAACCCAAGAGGGTGCTCTTGCCACTTCCCGAGGGGCCCATCAGGGTCACGAATTCGCCTGCGGGGATGGCGAAGTTGATGTCCTTAAGGATCTCGATGCGTTCCTCTCCGAGGGGCAGCGAGCGGCCGAGGTGCCGAACCTCCAAAACCGGTACTCCGCCGGGGGGCGTCGCCACGCCCCGCCCGCCCGCGGGGGAGGCTGCGGGGGCAGAGTCAGTCAACTGATTTGAGTGCGGATCTGGCCAGACTCCGAATTCAGAGGGGGCACCTCGGTCGCCTGCAATTGTGAAACGGTGAGCCCCTGTCCGCCATCCGCCAACAGGATGAAACTTCGCATCTCTTGCCGAGTCAATATATTGGAAGCAACGTGTTCCCTGCCGCCGCGAGATCCGCCGAGCTGTCGATGCCCCGGACCGCCGAGTTGCACCGTGTGGAACGAGCGCTGGACCATCTGGTACCCACCGTCGGAGTGGTGGGTCTTACCGACAACCACATGGGTCGCCCCCGGCTGTCACCTCTGGCCGCGATCCCCGCCTGCCTGCGCCGAAATCTCCGGCCCATCGTCCACCTGTCCTGCCGTGACCGCAACCGCCTGGGCCAGCAGCAGCAGGTGATGGGGGCGTCGGCCCTCGGTGCGCTTGGGGTCCTGGTGGTCCGCGGAGACAAGCAGGGGGCCGTTCTGGACAGCGGCCTCTCGGTTATCGACACCCTGGCCTCGATCCCCGAATGGGCACAGCCCGGGAGTTTGCTCCGTGGTGCTGTCGTCAACCCATTTGCCAGCCGGTCTCGGGAGCTGCGGCTCCTGGAGCGCAAGGCCCAGGCGGGAGTTGACTTCATCCAAACCCAGATGCTCTTCGACTTTGACCTGTTCGATGACTTTCTGGACGACGCCCGCGGTGTCCTCCCTCCGGAGGTCGTTGTCTTCGCCAGCGTTGGCCTGGTCCGCTCGCCGCGAAGCCTGGACTTCATCCTCCGGTCGCTCCCCAACTGCCCGGTGCCGGAGCAGATGGCATCGCGCCTGCGGGCCGGTGAGGGTGTGGCGGTGGCTGAGGAGCTGGCCGCCGAGGTCGGTCGGAGACCTGGGCTGCGTCTCCACCTGATACCCCTTGGGGGAGAGCGGCACGCCGCCACCATCGCCCAGGCATTCACCGATGCCCGCCAGGCGGAGGCACGGGCAACCGGGTGAGCGCCCTCGACGAGGCTCGCGGGCGGCCGGCAGGAAGGGCGGAGTTGACTCCCGAGGAGTTCCGGCGTTACGGATATGCGGCGATCGACCTTGCGGCCGCGTACCTCGAGGAGGTGTCGTCCATGCCGCCACTGGCTGCCGTGACCCCGGGCGCGCTCGCCGACTCGCTACCGGCGTCAGCCCCTCTGGCCGGTGAATCCATGGAAGAGATCCTCTCCGATTTCCAGCGAATCGTGGTGCCGGCCACGACTCATTGGAACCATCCCCGATTCTTCGCTTACTTCAACAGCTCCGCGGCCGGCGCTGGAATCCTCGCCGAACTACTGAGCGCCACCCTCAACGTGAACGCCATGCTCTGGCGCACAGCACCGGCGGCCACGGAGATGGAGTGGGTGGTCTGCCGCTGGCTGGCGCGGCTGATTGGGCTTCCAGATTCGTTCGACGGTCACATAAACGACACTGCGTCCTCATCGACCCTGGTCGCCCTGGCGGCAGCGCGCGAGGCGGTGGGACTGGACGTCCGGGAGTTGGGCCTTGCAGGTCGCCCGGACCTGCCGGAGCTCAGGGTCTACGCCTCGGACCAGGCCCATTCCTCGGTCGAGAAGGCGGTTATCACCCTCGGGCTGGGTAGACGTGGGTACCGCACCATCGGAACCGATGACACCTTTCGCATGGACCCCGCAGCGCTCGAGCGGGCTATCGAAGAGGATCTGGCGGCCGGGCACGGGCCCTGTGGGGTGGTCGCCACTGCAGGCACCACTGCCAGCACCAGCATCGATCCGGTCCCCCAGATTGCGGAGATCTGCGCGCGACATTCGATCTGGTTGCATGTGGACGCGGCCCACGGAGGCGTTCTCGCGGCTCTCCCGGAGTGCCGGGAGGAGGTGTTTGCCGGTGTCGCCGTTGCCGACTCGGTGGTGGTCAACCCGCACAAGTGGCTCTTCACTCCGATCGACTGCTCAGTTCTCCTCACCCGACATCCGGAGGTCGTGAGGCGGGCCTTCTCCCTGGTCCCCGCCTACCTGTCGACACCTGAAGCGGATCGGGAGCATGGATTTGGCGGTCGCAACCTGATGGACTTTGGAGTTTCTCTGGGGCGGCGCATGCGCGCCCTCAAACTCTGGATGGTGCTCCGCTACTTTGGGCAGGAGGGAATTCGAGAGCGGCTGCGTTCCCACCTCGCCCTGGCGTCCTGGCTGAGGCAGCAGCTGGTGGCGGAGCCGGAGTGGGAAATGTGCGCTCCGACCCCGATGTCAACCCTTTGCTTTCGCCATCATCCTGCTGGAGTTGAGTCAGAAGCAGCGCTGGAGCGGCACAACCGCCAGCTGATGGCAGCCGTGAACGGCGCCGGGCGGGTCTTCATCTCACACGCCGTCCTGCGAGAGCGCTTTGTGCTCCGGGCAACTGTCGGGGGGCTCCGCACCGAGGCCAGGGATGTCGAGGTGCTCTGGGACGAACTGAGAGAGGCTGCAAAGACCATTGGCTGAGCGCTGTCGGCCCCACCAGTTGGTTCAGGCGTCGAACAACCCGTCGAGCTGACGATAGCGTGCCCGTCGCCGCGCCGGGTCGAATCCCCGTTCGGTAATCATTCGCAGCCGGGCCTCCAAGCGGGGCCGCAGCAGCGCCGCCGTCTTCTCCCAGTCGGTGTGCGCTCCCCCTTCCGGTTCCGGGACAATCTCATCGGCAATTCCCCACTCCAAAAGGTTCTTCGCCTCCAGGCGTAACGCCGCGGCAGCGTGTTGCTTCTGCCCGGCATCCCTGAACAGGATTGCCGCCGCCGCCTCTGGAGAGGCGACCGACAAGAATGCGTGCTCCAGCACCATCACTGAGTCGGCTAGGAGTGTCGCCAGCGCGCCACCACTTCCCCCTTCTCCGATGACCACTGCGAGGTAGGGGGTGGGTAGAGCCAGTTGGGCCTCCAGCGTCTGAGCGATGGCCCAGGCCTGGCCGCGCTCCTCGGCGGCGACCCCCGGATAGGCTCCAGGGGTGTCGATGAAGCTGACAACCGGAAGTTTGAGGCGGCCGGCCAGCGTGAATAGTCGCTGTGCCTTCCGGTATCCCTCCGGGTGGGCCATACCGAAGTTGCGCCGGCCGCGCTCCTCAAGAGTTCTGCCCTTCTGGTTCGCGACCACCGCCAGCCGGTGTCCTCCGAGACGGGCGAGGCCGATCACCATGGCGGCGTCATCGCCACCCTGCCGGTCCCCATGAAGTTCAATGAAATCATCGAGACAGCGCTGAATCAGGTCGAGAGCGTACGGACGATCCGGGTGGCGCGAGACCTCCACATGAGCCCAGGCCGCGGCCGCGTCATCGGGAGCCGCCTCAACCTCGAGATCTCCCGCAGTCATGCCAGCGCCTGATCGATCTCCCCAGCCGGACCTGCGAGTACCGCCAGCAGCTGAGCCAAGACCGCCTTCAAATCACGCCGATCGACCACGCGGTCGATGAGGCCGCGGGCATGGTGGAATTCGGAGGTCTGAAAGCCGGCGGGTAGCTGCTCGTAGGTAGCCTGGGTGATGACCCTGGCTCCCGTGAAACCGATCATCGCCTTGGGCTCGGCCAGGATGACGTCTCCCAGCGCCGCGAAGCTGGCGATACTCCCGCCCATGGTGGGGTCCACCAGGATCGAGATGAAGGGAAGATGGGCCTCGGCCAGCTCGTGAAGTGCTGAGACGCTCTTGGCCATCTGCATGAGCGAGAACACGCCCTCTTGCATCCGAGCGCCGCCGGAGGAGGTGACGCATACGAAGGGCAGCTGCGCCTCAGCGCTGTGTTCGATCGCTCGCGCCAGTCGCTCGCCGACCGCGGTCGAAAGGCTGCCTCCGAGGAAGCCGAAGTCGAATGCCGCTAGCCCGGCGGCAAAGCCATGGATCGTCCCGGAGCCGGTCAGCAGGGCGTCGGGCAGCTGCTGGCGGGCGCGGGCCTCGTCGAGGCGGTCCACATATGCTCTGGTATCGAAGAAGCCCAACCGGTCGGTCCCGGTGAGGTTGGCATCCCACTCTTGGAAGGAGCCCTTGTCTGCCAGTTGCCTGATCCGCTCGTGGGCACCCACCCGGGCGTGGTGTGAACAACCCGGGCACACGTAGAGGGTTCCCGCCACCTGGGCGGCGGGGTAGGTCGCCTTGCAGGCGGCGCAGGTGAACGCGCTGCCTTCCTTGTTTGCCTGCACTCCGGTGTAGGCGGTGCTCACCGACATCAGCGTCCTCCCTCACGAGTTTTCGACCCGGGCGTGTCGCCGTTGCCCAGTCCGATTCCGGCCAAGAGGCTCACGCAGGCAGAGTCCCCGGCCGCCGGAAAGGTTACGCCCCCAACTCTGATCGCGTCCGACTCCGTAACCTTGAGGGTAGTTTGAACCTTGCAGAGCCCATGGGGCCAGTCTGGCGCGCCGATGCGAGCGGTTCGGGCACCAACCCGGGGTGCCGGGTCATGGCCGTCGGGAGCGCGCTCCCCGCCAAGAGAGTCACCAACTCAGATCTCGAACAGTTCCTGGATACCTCGGATGACTGGATCGCCAGCCGAACTGGAATCCGAGAGCGCCGGGTCGCCGACCCAGGCGAGACTCTGCTGAGCCTGGCGGCCAGGGCCGCGACGGCGGCGCTCTCCGCCGCCGGGGTCGAGGCCTCGGAGGTGGACACGATCATCTGCTCCAGCAGTTCGCCGGATGACACGTTCCCCTCCTTGGCCTGCAGGCTTCAGGCGGAGTTGGGTTGCCCCCACGGCACTGCCTTTGACCTTCAGGCGGCCTGCTCCGGAGCCATCTACGGCCTCGCCCTAGCCCAGTCACTTATTCAGACAGGAATGAGTCGGCACGTTTTGGTGGTGGCGGCTGAGATCTTCTCCAGGTTGGTCGACTGGTCGGATCGATCGACGGCTGTTCTCTTCGGCGACGGCGCTGGTGCCTTCCTGGTGGGAGGGCCCGATTCCCCTGGGAGCCAGATCGTGGCTGTGGACCTCGGTGCAGATGGAAGGGGCGCCGGCGCCCTGGGGACCCTCGAGTTGCCGATTGAGCACCGAGTGACACCCGGCGGTCCTGAGTACACGGCCTCGCCGAGGTCATTGGGGCGGGTTGTCACGATGAACGGACGCGAGGTGTTCCGCTTCAGCACCAAGATCTTGGAGCAGGTGGTGCTCCGGCTGGCGGATGCCGTCGGTGTGGAACCCGGGCAGATTTCGACTGTGGTGTCACATCAGGCCAACTCCAGGATCCTGGAGACCGCCGCCGGACGCTTGAAGTTTCCCTTCGAGCGCTTCATGACCAACCTCGACATGATCGGGAATACTTCTTCAGCATCCATCCCGCTGGCGTTGGCGGAAGGCGCTGCGGCTGGCGACTGCGTCGAGGGTGACCTCATCTGCCTGGTTGCCTTCGGCGCCGGCCTCACCTGGGGTGGTCTACTTCTCAGTTGGGGCTCCACCGCGATCGGCATCGACCAGGGGGCGGTGCCGTGATCACCGCTCGAGATGGCTGCCCTCCGACGAGGGTGATTGCCTTCCAGCTAAGGGGTTTGTTGGATTGAGTTCGCCAGTTGTACCAGGGCGACGGGTGGTCGTGACTGGGATGGGGGTCGTGACGCCGCTCGGCGTCGGAGTGGCCGACACCTGGTCGGCACTGTGCGCGGGCCGCAACGGAATCCAGCGAATCCAGGCCTTCGATCCCGAGCCATATGGGTCCCAGATGGCGGGAGAGGTCCGAGAGTTTGACCCTTCGGACTACATCGAGCGCAAGCAGATCAGCCGCACCGCACGTTTCACCCAGTTCGCCCTGGCAGCCACCACTGAGGCGATGGACCAATCTGGCCTGGTGATTGATGACTCCAACCGGGATGAGGTGGGGGTGATCGTCGGGTCCGGCATCGGGGGTTTGAAGGTGACCGAGGAGGCCACCCACACGCTTGCCGACAAAGGGCCGCGACGGCTCAGCCCCTTCACAGTCCCGATGATCTTGGCCGACATCGCGGCCGGAGAGATCGCGATGCGGTTCGGCGCCAGTGGGCCCAACTTCGCGCTGGTGTCGGCCTGTGCCAGCGGAGCCCATTCGATCGGGGAGGCGTCGGAGATCATCCGCAGAGGCGACGCGCTCGCCTGCATCTGCGGAGGCAGCGAGGCCTCGATCACGCCGCTGGCGATTGGAGCATTCAGCTCGATGAGGGCACTTTCCCAGCGTAACGACGACCCCGAGCACGCCAGCCGCCCGTTCGACGCGGGCCGAGATGGCTTTGTGATCGCGGAGGCATCCGGGATCCTGGTCTTGGAGGAGTACGAGCACGCTCGTCACCGCGACGCGGTGATTCTGGCGGAGCTGCTTGGCTACGGGGCCAGCGCCGATGCCTACCACCTCACCGCTCCTGAGCCGACGGGCCGCGGGGCGCGGCGGGCCATGCAACGGGCGCTGGACAAGGCGGGCGCCACTGCCGACCAAGTCGACTACGTAAATGCTCACGGAACCTCCACTCAGATGAACGATGCCGCCGAGACCGCGGCCATCCGCGAGGTCCTGGGGGCGAGAGCCAGGCAGATCCCGGTCTCGTCAACCAAGTCGATGACCGGGCACAGTCTGGGTGCTGCCGGCGCCATCGAGACGGTGTTCTCGATCATGGCGATCGTCGACGGCAGAGTGCCCCCGACCATCAATTACGAGACCCCCGACCCGGACTGTGATCTGGACTACGTGACTGAAGGGGCCCGGCTTGTCCGACCGAAGCTGGTGCTCAACAACTCCTTCGGCTTCGGCGGGCACAATGCCTGCCTGGCAGTCGGCGCCGCCTCAAGTAGCTGACCAATTTGGGGACTGGATTCCCACCCGACCTACTTAGGAAGACCATAACCGCGCCTTAGCAAGTGCCGGGTATGGTGCTTGCATGCTGAGTTCGGGGCGCCATCTGGGGGTAGCTGATGTGGTCGGTTCCAACTTGGACTGGACCGTTCAACTCGATGAGGTGAGGGTGGGCTTCGGTCCCAAACAGATTCTGAAAGGGATCTCCGCCAACCTTCCCAAAGGCAAGGTCACCGCGATCATCGGACCGACCGGCTGTGGAAAGACCACCCTGCTCCGCTCCATCAACCGGCTTCACGATCGGCGTCCCGGCTTCAACCTCAAGGGGCGGATCCTGCTCGACGGCGAGAGCATCTACGCTGGCTCCACCGATGTCCGCGAACTTCGTCGGCGGGTCGGGATGCTGTTTCAGCGGCCCAACCCCTTTCCGCAGAGCATCAGGGAAAACATCAGTCTCGGTGCCCGCATCCATGGGCTTTGGTCAAGGGCTGACGTGAGCACCAAGACCGAGTACCTGCTTCGTGAGGTGGGCCTCTGGGACGCGGTGCACGACCGCCTCTCCAGCACTCCATTCTCGCTCTCTGGGGGCCAACAGCAACTGCTGTGCATGGCCAGGGTGCTGGCGGTGGAACCAAATGTTCTCCTACTGGACGAGCCCACCTCATCTCTAGATCCTCACAGCACCACCCGCATCGAGGAGTTGATCGCGGGGCTGAAGGAAAAGATGACGGTGATATTCGTCACCCACAACCTGCAGCAGGCGGCCCGCTGTGCTGACGAGATCCTCTTTCTCGAGCAGGGGGAAGTGGTGGAGCAGGCCCCGGTTAAGCAGTTCTTCGACGATCCGGCTGATCCCCGGAGCCGTGCCTACATCAGTGGCTGGGCCGTCTGACCGCTAGGGGGACGCCCCTTCAAGGCTCGCGGCCAAGACCCGTTCATTCATGGGAGGATTCAATGCGCCCTCGACTTCTCGGATCTAACCGACTACGACTGGCCCCAGTGGCGGTCGGATTGTGTGCTGTGGTACTCAGCGCCTGCGGTGCTGCGACCACGCCGACAAACCACAAGCATTCGACCAAACCGGCTGCCTCGGCGACGGGCAATCCCAGCTCGCCGGTCACCCTCAACGAGGCGGGCTCAACCCTCATCTACCCCTACCTGCAGGTGTTAGCCCCACAGTTCCACACCGCATACTCGAACATCACTCTGGCCCCTGGGCCGGGTGGCTCGGGGCTTGGAATCAGCGAGGCGATCTCCGGGCTGGTTCAGATGGGCGGCTCTGATGCCTACCTATCGGACGCTCAGGCGAGCGCCAATCCCAACCTGCTGAACATCCCCATCGCGATCTCGGCCCAGGCGGTCGACTACAACGTGCCGGGAGCCCCTGCCAACCTTAAGATTTCCGGCAACATCCTGGCCCAGATCTACGAGGGCAAGATCACCGAATGGAATGACCCTCAGATCGCGGCCATAAACCCTGGAATCACACTGCCCGCGCTGAAAATTGTGCCGGTGCGCCGGGTGGATTCCTCCGGGGACACATTCATCTTCACCAGCTTGCTCACCAAGACCAACAGTGCCTGGTCCAACGGGCCCGCATTCGGGACCTCGGTGACATGGCCCGCGGTCTCCAGCGAGCTCACGGCCAACGGCAATCCGGGGATGATTCAGGTCTGCAAGGCCAATCCGGGTTGCATCGCCTACATCGGTGTCAGCGTGGAGAACACCGCCCTCGAGGATGGATTGCAGGAGGCGCTCCTGCAGAACAAGGCCGGCAACTACTTGGTGCCGGACCTCTCCACCATCACCTCGGCGGTGACTGCCTCATCCGGCAATACCCCCTCCAACCTGCGCCAGTCGCTGATCTACAGCTCGGGGTCCAACTCCTACCCGATCATCAACTTCGAGTACCTCATGATCAACCAGACACAGTCGAGCACGGCCACAGCCGAGGCCATCCGAACCTTCCTCGATTGGGCCATCAGCCCGACCGGGGGGGCCACCGGAGGCAATCTTTCGGCGGTGAACTTTGTCGCCCTCCCCACCAGCGTCATCCCCAAGGTTGAAGCTGCGATTAACAAGATCACCGGGTAGGGGGCCAGAGAAGCACTCAAGCGATGAGATTCAACCTCACCGCAGGTGGGGCCGGCGACAGCGCCGGTCCCACCTTTCTACCGTCCGCCCGCAGGTTGGCAGGAGCAGACCTGACGGGGCGAGACCGCGCGGTGCGCTGGGTCCTACTCGGGGCCGGGCTGGTACCGACCTTGATGCTCCTGTTCCTTACCGCAGAGATGGTGCGGGAGGCAATCCCCGCCTTCGTCTACAGCGGTTGGGGACTCTTCACCGGGCATGTGTTCACCTTCGGCAATCTCTATGTGACCAAACTCACAGTCCACAACGGCGTCTCAGCTCCGCACGGTGCCGCCTACGGGGCGCTTCCCTTCATCTTTGGCACGCTGGTCTCCTCGTTGATCGCCCTGATCGTCGCCGTCCCCGTGGCCGTCGGTGCGGTCTTGGCGCTGACCGAGCGGGTTCCTGCTCGACTTCAGCCCGGGGTTTCGGTTTTCCTTGAGCTGTTGGCGGGCATGCCCAGCGTCGTATATGGCTTCTGGGGAATCCTGGTCTTCGGCCCCATCCTGGCCCAGCACCTGTTCCCGGTCCTCACCCATCTCGGGGGGGTGCTTCCATTCTTCAAGGGCAGCGTGGGCTACGGCGAGGGTTTGCTGACCGCGTCGCTGGTGCTGGCGATCATGATCATCCCCATCATCGCCGCCACCACCAGGGAGCTGGTGCGCACCGTGCCCATTCTCGCCAAGGAGGGGGCTCTGGCGCTGGGGATGACCCAGTACGAGACGGCCAAGGTGGTAACCCTCCCCTACGTCAGGCGCGGAATCCTCGCTGCGGCGATTCTGGGGTGGGCTCGGGCGCTGGGGGAGACGATGGCGGTGCTGATGATCAGCGGCGACCTCCTCAACGGCTTCCCCGCCAACATCTACTCCCCCTTCTCAACGATCGCGGCGACCATCGTGGCAATGCTCGACTCCGCCCTCACCGACGCCACCGGCATGGCCATTCATGCGCTGGCGGCCATCGGGGTCATCCTCTTGGTCATCACCCTGGTCACCAACCTATTGGGGCGGCTAATCATTCGCCGAGTCAGCCATGGGGTCGTCCTCCCCGTGGGGCGCGGGGTCTAGCGGTGCGCGACCTTCTGCGCCGCGGGCGAGACATGCTGTTCTGGGGGCTATGTCTGCTGGCGTTGGCGCTCGTCATCGCTCCCTCACTGGCGATAATCGCCAGCCTCTTGCAGCAGTCCTGGCCGGCGTTGAACATCAACTTGTTCACCAACACCACTGCCACCAACGGGCTCCAGAACGCGATCCTGGGCAGCCTTTTGTTGATGGCTGGCATTCTGGTAGTGGCCGGACCGATCGGGATCGCCGGGGGAATATACCTGGCGGAGTTCGCGCCCCCGACCAGGGCTGGAATCCTGCGCCTGGGCTATGAAACTCTGGCTGGCATTCCCTCCATAATCATCGGATTTGTCGGTTATATCGTCCTCGCTCAGGAACTGCACTGGGGCTTCTCGCTGCTAGCCGCCATCCTCGCCCTGTCGGCCATCGTGCTGCCTTACGTGGTCAAGACCACAGAGGTGGCGCTGCTCCAGGTGCCGGCAACTTTGAGAGATGCGGCTGTGGCTCTGGGGCTACCGCGCATCACCACCCTGCGACGCGCGCTGCTGCCGCCGGCCATCCCGGCCATCGCTTCAGGGGTCGTGGTGGCGCTGGCAATCGCGGTGGGGGAGACCGCGCCCCTGCTGTACACGGTGGGCTTCACCAGCCAGGATCCCACCCTGAGTCTCTTCCAGCACCCTATCGGATATCTGACCTATGTGGTCTATCTCAATGCCACCCTCCCGACAAAGCTGGAACATGAGGTGGCCGGTGCTGCGGGCCTGCTCATCCTGGTGATGCTGTTGGCCCTCATCGGCTTGGGCCGTCTGGTGGCGCGGCGCGCCGCAAGATACGCAGCTCAGCTGCCGAGCTGACCCTCACCGGTTCAGCCGGTCGGCTCTCTCGACCATTCGCGGGGGGGTCGCCGACTAACTCTAAGGCTCTTAACCTCTCCTTCTCTCTTTGATAACCGGAGCTTAGAAACGCCCCTATAGCCTTGGCGCAGTTTGCTGCTGGAGCGGCGCATGGCGGCTTCACCGCAGCTCGGTAATGCAAAACCTGGGAGGGACGGATGAACATTCGACTGGGGCTGCGCCAACCTCGTCGCCGACTCGCGGCCGCCGCCGCCGTGTTAGTCGGTACCGCGGTTGCACTGACCGGCTGCGGCGCTGCCGCCACGCAGTCCGGCGCCAAGAAGGTGCCGCTGGTGGTTTATGCGGCTGAGGGTTACGACGCCAACACGGTGGCGGCGTTTCAGGCGAAGACCGGGATTCCAACGCAGTTGGTCGATGACTCAACCGGGCCCCTGCTGGCACGCATTCAAGCCCAGATCAACAACCCGCAGTGGGGGCTGCTCTGGGTCGACGGAGATGAGGCATTCGCGGCTCTCGACAAGCAGCACTACCTGGTCCGCGGGTTTGAGCCCAAGGTGTCTTGGACCGCGGCCGCGCTCAGGGTTATTCCTCCGGACCACAGCTACGTACCCACCGGGTTCACGGCAATGCCGGCGGTCGTTTACAACAGCCAGGTGGTCTCAACCCCGCCCACCAACTGGCTTCAGCTGCTGCAGCCGCAGTGGCAGAACGCCGTTGGGATGAACAATCCCGCGGTGTCCGGTCCGACCTACCCCTTCGTGGCGGGGATGATGCAGTACCTGGGGGGAGTCGGGCAGGGGGAGTCGTACTTCCAACAGCTGAAGAACAACGGTCTCAAGATTTTCCCCACCAACAAGCCCACGCTGGCGGCCTTGATCCAGGGGCAGATCAAGCTGGCGCTGGTCCAGAACTCTGCGGGCTTGGGCGCCGCCTTCCAGGATCCCAACCTCAAGCTCGCCTACCTGAACCCGGTCACCCTGCTGCCCTCTGTCATCGGGATTGATGGGAAGGCACCCAAGCAGGAGCAGGTGGAGGCCGAGGAGTTTGTGAACTTTGTCTTCTCCTCCGCTGGCCAGCACCAGCGGCTGATCGGGGACCCGCACGGGGACTCTCTCTTCTGGCCGGTAGTCAAGGGATACCCGCAGCTCTCGTCGGTACCGCCCTTCAGCTCGATTCCATACCAGGTGCTGAACGCCTACACCTGGGGCCCGCGCGAGGCGTCCGTCGATGAGTGGTTCTCGAACAACATCGTCGCCTGACCCTGTGGCCACCGTCACGCGGGCACACCGTTGGACCCTACCGCGCCGGGGGCTGTTGACCACAGCCCCCGGCCTCGTGGTGGGAGCCGTCTTGGTCGCCACCCTGGGTTTACCGGTCGGACTGTTCCTGGTGGTGGCGTTCTCGCCGCGGCTCTTTGATCAGGGCACCGCCTGGTTCACCACATCTGGCTTTGCCAGTGCGATTCAGGGCGGAGCCGTCCAGGGGCTCGCAAACTCCGTGGCGGTGAGCGCCATCGCGGCCGTGGGGTCGTTGACTCTGGGCCTTGCCCTGGCCTGGTTCACCTCCAGGTCAACCCTCCTTGGCAGGCGGTTCTGGCCCCTTCTCGTCTGGGCCGTTCTGCTCGCGCCGTCCTACCTTGTCGCCCTGGGATGGGAGCAGCTACTCGCCAATCACGGGGCGTTTTGGGAGATGGGACTGCGGCTGCCCTGGTTGACCGCGACCTTCTTCGGCCCAGTCGGGGTGGTCTTCATCTACATTTTGAAGGGAGTACCCTTCGCCTACCTGGCAACCTCCCTTGCCATGCTGGCACTGGGTGGCGAGTTCGAGGACGCCGCCCGGATCCATGGCGCCTCCCGTTGGGGGGCGTGGAGGGTGCTCTTGCCGATGATCGCACCCGCAGTATGGTCGGCACTGGCTGTGGTTTTCGCAGAGACCATAAGCGACTTCGGGGTGGCCTACACCCTGGCGGCTTCCAGCAAGTTCCAGCTGGCGACGTACACCCTGTTCGGGGCCGTTGACAACTTCCCGAGCCAGTTTCCAGTGGCAGCTGCGGTGGGCTGGCTTTTGATAGCCGCAGTGGGGGTAGCCCTCTTTCTGCAGTCGCGCGCGCTTCGTGGTCGCCTCTATGGAACCTTGAGTGGCCGAACGCGGACACCATCGAGAGTGAGGCTCGGTCCCATCGGCCAGGGAATCGGCCTGACACTGGTCGTGGGGTACTTCCTACTCTCCTTAGGAGTTCCGGCCCTGGGCGCCGTGGCGGGCTCTCTGCTTCGGCCTGCAACTCACGGTTTCGCAATCACCGGCCTGACGCTTGGCTACTATCAGGCGCTGCTGTCGGATTCCTCGTTGGTGACTCCGCTGCTTTACTCGGCCGAGATTGGGGCAATTGTCGCCACTCTGGTGGCGCTCATCGCGGTGCCGGTCGCCATGTACCTCACCAAGAGTGGCGGAGGCGCCATTGCCAAGGTCGTGGACCTGCTGCTTTTGGGCACAGTGGCGCTGCCCGGGATCGTATTGGGGGCCGGTTACATATTTGTCTACAACCTACCCCTGCTCAATACCATCGGTATCCGGCTCTACGGCACCACCGCCCTCTTGGGCATGGCGTACTTCGCCGGAGCCCTACCCACGGCCGCTCGGGTCCTGGTAGGGCCTGTCGCACAGGTGGACCGGGCCCCGGTCGCCGCTGCCCGAGTTCATGGGGCGGGCGCGGTCGGGGCGGTGCGTCACGCCCTGGTACCGGTTGTCAGCCGCAGCTTGCTCTGGGCCTGGATGCTCACCTTCACCGGAGTCATGTTTGAGTTGCCGGTCTCCCAGCTCCTCTATCCGCCGGGCAGCCCCACTCTCTCGGTCGCGATAACCCGTGCTCTGGGGTTGGACTTCTACGGTCCGGGAACGGCGATGTCGGTGGTCGCCGTCGCTTTCGCGTTGGCCGTGGTGGGCGCAGTGATGCTCCTCTATCGCTATCTCACTCCAGCCGGATGGCGGCAGGTGGGATCGCTCCGATGAGTGGAATCAGCACCGGCGCCGTTCGCGGCTCAGTCGTCGAGGCCGTCGGCCTGAGCAAGACGTACCAGCACAACTCGGTTTTGAATGATCTCGATCTGGTGGTGGAGAGCTCGTCCTTCGTCGTCCTATTGGGTCCGTCAGGCTCCGGCAAGACCACGCTTCTGCGCTGCATTGCGGGTACGGAGAGGTTAACCGGGGGTGAGTTGAGGATCGACTCCCAGGTAGTTGCCAACTCGCGCGTGCACATGCCCCCCGACCGTCGCAAGCTCTCCATGGTGTTTCAGGACTACGCCCTATGGCCTCACATGACCGCGGCCGCCAACGTGGCGTTCGCCCTGCGTCGGCTGCCGGTCAACTCTGGGGAGCGCCGTCGCCGAGCCGTGCACATGTTGGACAGGGTTGGGATCGCCGAGCTTTCCGAGCAGTACCCAACCCGGCTCTCAGGGGGCCAACAGCAGAGGGTTGCCCTGGCGCGCGCGTTGGTAGCCGACACGCCGCTGCTGTTGTGCGACGAACCCCTCTCCAACCTTGACGCCCACCTCAGAGAACAGGTCCGGGTGGAGATCGCGACCCTCTCCCGGGACAGCGGGGCGACGGTGATCTATATCACTCACGATCAGGAGGAGGCGTTCGCCCTGGCTGATCAGCTGGCGGTGATCGACGGTGGCCGCATCCTGCAGCTCGCCCCACCCGAGGAGGTGTACTGGCGGCCGGCCGACCCATTCGTCGCCCACTTCACCGGGCTCTCCGGCAGGCTCGTCGGCCAGGTTCTGGGCCCCGCCGGAGGTGGCCGATTCAAAGTTCGAACCAGCACGGCGGAGCTTGTGGCGACCGCCATCCGGCCTCCCGAGCCGCAGAGCTCGGTCTCCCTCCTCCTGAGGCCGGACTCACTCTCCATATGCTCATCTCACCAGGTGGACCAGGTGCTCTTCGGAGTCGTCCGAGATGTCTCGTTCCGGGCTGGGGCTTACGATCATGTGGTGGAGATGGCGGAAGGTCAGCGGCTGGTTGGAGTCAGGTCGACGACCCGTAACTCGAGAGGCGCCAACGTGGCGATTTCCGTGGACCCATCCGGGTGTCTGGCATTTCCACTTGAGGCAGAGCTGGGAGCGGAACTCCGGCTGAAGTCCGCCAGCGCTCCAGTTCCGCCGGCATTGGAGGCGAGTGCATCCGGGCCGGTCGCCATTGGGCCCAGCCTGGAGGCTCCGCTGTGACGGGAACTGTTCTGGTGGCGCTCGCGGTCTTCGGCGCCTCTGCGGTCGAGATGGTTGAAGCTCTCACCATCGTCATGGCCTCCGGCTTCACGCGAGGGTGGCGGTCGGCGCTGGAGGGAAGCGCCGTGGCGGTTCTCTGCCTGGCGGTCCTGGTCGCCGCCCTCGGACCGGCCCTCATCCACTACGTTCCACTGAATGTCCTTCGCCTGGTGGTGGGCAGCCTGCTGCTGGTGCTCGGCCTGCAGTGGCTCCGAAAGGCGGTTCTCAGAGCCAGCGGTTACAAGGCCAAACACGACGAGGATGCGATCTACCGCAGAGAGGTTGACCGCCTAAAGGGGGTGAGCCGCTCCGGGTCCGGAAGGGACGCCACCGGTTTCGTGATCAGCTTCAAGGGAGTCTTCCTCGAGGGAATGGAGGTGGTGATGATCGTGCTCACCCTCGGGCTCAGCTCGGGGCAGTTGGGGCTCGCCACCGTGTCTGCCGGCGCTGCCGTGCTAGTGGTGGGCGCAGTGGGCGTGGTCGTCGCGCGGCAACTCAGCGAGGTGCCCGAGAATGCCATGAAGATGGGCGTCGGACTCATGCTGGTCACCTTCGGCACCTTCTGGGGTGGTGAGGGGGCCGGTCTGCGATGGCCCGGCGCCGACCTGGCCCTTCCGGGGCTGCTGGTGTTATACGGCGTGACAACTTGGGCACTGGTGAGTTTGCTCACCCGCAGTCGTCGGCAGTTGGGGATCGCGGAAGCGGCATGAGATTGGGGCGCTGGTTGAGGGTCTTTGGACGCTTCTGGTGGGAATTTATCGTCGGCGATACTCCCGAGGTTGCCGCCGGCGTCGCTCTGATCGTGCTCGCTGGTTGGCTGCTGGCCAGGACCGCGCAGACAGCTGCAGTGGTCGCGGTCCCCTTGGCGATCATCGCTTTGCTGGTGGCGAGTCTGCTGAGGGGCCTTCGGGCGGGCTGAGCGCTGCGACCCTAGCTCGACTGATCCAAGCTCGGGGAGGAAGGTGGGTCCGTCGCCAGGTGGTCGGTGATTCCACCCGCACTCGGTCTGGCGTTTTCACCGTTTCTGCTGTCCCCTCATGGCCCGGAGCATGGATGCATTGGATCCGCCAGCCAAGGCCGAGCGATTTAGCGAGGCCCAGTTGACGGCAACGCCGAACCGGTTCGGTGCAGGTCCGGACAAGCGGGAGGCACAGACATGAGACGCAAGACCTTCGACGGCATCCTCACAGCGGGAGGGGCCATCCTGACCGTGATGCTTCTGGTCGCGGGTGCACTGCTGATGTGGGGAGCGGTTTTCACTCAGACCCAGGTGCACAACCAACTGGCTCAGCAGGACATTTACTTCCCAACCGCAGCGGCGTTTGCGAACGCCAAGCCGGGGACTGAGGTCACTCCTGGAATGAAGCCCTACCTACTCCAGTACGCTGGGCAGGAGGTGCTGACCGGTGCTCAGGCTGAGGCCTACGCCGACCACTTCATCGACGTCCACCTCTCGGAAATGCCCTATCACGGGGTCTACTCCCAGATCAGCAATGCGGCGCGAGCCAATCCCAAGGAGACCTCACTGACCGGACTCGAGTCGACATCCTTCCAGGGAACCACCCTGCGAGGCCTGCTGCTGGAGGCCTACGCGTTCGGTACCTTCGGCTCGATAGCGCTGATCGCTTCCATCGTGAGCTTTTTGCTGGGCGCGCTGTCTCTGGTGCTCACCATCCTTGGTTACCTGCACTGGCGCCGGACTTCCCCGACCGTGCAGATCTGACTCTGGTGCCACTAAGGGCACAACCACTCATGGCCAGGGGCCCCACAATCCTTGTGGGGCCTCTCGCCGTTGGGGCCTCCGTTCGGGGCCGGTCACCCGGGACAGGGCGTGACCAGGGAGTAATCCGGGTCAACCCCTCATGAGAGGACCGATGTGACGCGGGACGCCCTCCTGCCTGAGTTCCTCAGGCTGGGGGCACTGGGTTCCCCGTTCGTAAGGGAGCCAGCGCTTCGGTCCACCGCTGGAGCTCAAAGAGCATCGCCACGGCTGCCTCCTCCATCACCTGGTTAGCCTGAAGCCGCCTCTCGGCGTCAAGAAACTCGGTTACGAAGGGGATGTTGACCGACTCAAACACGGTCACCATCTTCAAAGTGGTCATCACCTGCTTGAGCATCTGAACCGCACGGGTGCCGGCTGCCACTCCGCCATAGCTGACGAATCCCACCGGTTTGAACTGCCACTCCAGGTGCAGGTAATCGATCGCGTTCTTGGTGGCGGCGTTGAAACCATAGTTGTACTCGGGGACCACGAAGACGAATGCATCCGCCCGGCTGATGGTTTTGCTCCAGGCCTTGGTGTGAGGGTGGGTGTACTGATGCAGCCGGGGGTGGTTAGGCTCGTCAAGCAGCGGCAGGCCGATGGCCAGCAGGTCGACGACCTCCACCTCAAATCCGCCGTGCCCTCTGGCGATGGGCTCGAACCACTCGGCTACCGGCAGCCCGACCCGCCCGGGACGAGTGCTTCCGATGACTATCTGTAACAGCGGCTTGGTCAAGCGACGACTCCTAGCTATCTCTTGGATGGTGCGCGGGCTGGCAGACCAGCTGCTCATCGATCCAAGCTGGTGGAAATGGACTCTGCCCGGTCAGGGCGAGGGGTGGTCACCTGAGCGAATTGCGATTAGGTCGGAGAGCAGACGCTCCCATGGGACCTTTTCCCAACCCACGGCGGCAGCGACCTTCTCCGCTACATGGAGGGCCTCGTAGACCCAGGTGATCTCGACTGCGAACTCGTTTGACACGTGCCATGGCGACGGCACGAACTGACCGAGGGTCGTGGCCGCGGTCCCTTCCACCAGGCGCACCGCCTCCATGGATCTCTCGGCTTCCCCGGTCAGATGGCGGTGGGCAGGAAGCGAGACCATCTCCTCCGCCCACCTGGCGCAACGAAAGGCCCTCTGCCACTCCGAGGCGGGGTCCGAGCCGGCGTCCGACGCCAGCTTGGTGAACTCCTCCAGCTTGGATCGCTCGCTATGGGGCAGGACCTCATGCAGACCATCGATCAAATGGGAGATCATGAAGCTTGAGCTGTCGGTCACTTTGCTCACTTTACCCGCTCCCGGTGCGCGAGGTGCCGCCCACTTCGGCACACCAATGGCTGGGCGCCGTTCACCCAAGCCCCACCGGACCAGTCGGCTCCAGAGAGGTGGGTGCTTGGATCTCCTCCGCGCCTGCGGCCGATAGCTCTAGCAAGTTCCCAACTGTGGTGAGCGCTCGTCGCTCCACCTGCCATGTTGCGCAGTGTCATCAGCACTTCCCGCCGCTGCCACGCTCTGCGCTGACCGATTGGATCGTTCCCTGGCGCCTGGATAGTTGGTGACTTCCTGCTTCTTCCGGTGGCGGCGTTGGCTGGAGCTACTTGCTAGGCTGGCGCCGATGGCATATTTGAACAATACCCGCGTCCTGGTCACCGGTGGGACGAGTGGCCTCGGCCAGGCGATGGCGCACGCGCTGGCTCACGCAGGCGCTCGGGTGGTCTTGACC
>DAHVDN010000119.1 GCA_027313505.1 Candidatus Dormiibacterota bacterium | reverse complement strand
CGGCGCCCCCCTGGGGCTGATCACCACCGGAGTACAGGTCCTGGCCGGGGTCCTGCTTCCCTCGGCGATCGTCTTCCTGCTCCTCCTCTGCAACGACGCGGAGGTGCTGGGCCCCTGGGTGAACTCCTTCCGCCAGAACGTGGTCGCCAGCATCATCGTGGGGGTCTTGGTGCTGCTCTCCCTGATCCTCACCGTGACCACCGTCTTCCCCAAGATGCCCCTCGGGCCCTTCACGCTGGTCACGACCATCCTCGGCGCCCTGGTCCTGGGGGCGCTGGGGGTTGACTCCAAGAGGCGGGCGAGGGGCGCCGAGCGCCAGCGCATGGTGGAGGGGGACCGCCAGGCCTGGCGGATGCCGCCCCTCCCGACCCTCCGCCCTCCCACCTGGTCCCTGGGCCAGAAGGTGGCCATGTACGGGCTGCGCGGCTACCTCGTCCTGGCCGTCCTGGTCCTGGGACTCAAGATCGGCCAGCTGGCGACGGGCCACTGAGGACCATCGCAGCAGCCAGTGGGCTGGCGCCAAGAGGGCCTCCCCTCGAGGCCGTGGTCATGGATCCGTGGCGAGCCGGCCGCGCACGCACTCCCGGCCAAGCGCATTCCACCAGCACACCTCCCGTCCCAGGGGCACGGTTCGGCGGGTAGTGGGTCAGTTTCAATCGGTCCGCCCCCGGCACCGCGCTACACTGGCCTCATGCCTAGGCGCTCAAGGAAGCCAGCCGACCTGAACCGGCTGGCAGCTGCCATCCTGGACGAGGCGACGGATGAGGACCGTGACCCCTACGAGGGGAAGAACCCCGCCGCCGTGGAGCTGGGCCGACTGGGTGGCCAGAAGGGCGGTAAGGCCAGAGCGGCCAAGCTCACCCCCGAGCAACGATCGGAGATCGCCAAGAAGGCGGCGGCGGCAAGGTGGAGGACGCGGCGCGCCCTGACCTAAGTGGCCGGACGCACGATCTGCGGGGCGATCTGGTCTAGATCAAACGAAGCCCAGCACGCCCTCTTGAGTTCGTGACCATGCTGAGCCCAACTAGCGTTTATGATCTTCAGGCCCCTTTCCTGAATCCGCTGGACGGCCGGTATGAAGTCGGCGTCACTAGAAAGCAAGACCGCCACGTCGAAGGCGTCTTGCCACGCTAGGGTCAGCAGGTCAGTAACGATTGCCGTGTCGATCCCCTTCTCAACTGCCCGCCTTAGGCCCTTGCCGCAACTAGGGCAGACCGAAGTCTCTTGACCGCACTCCCGGCAATGGACACTGAAGGGCCGACTCTGCCGCTCCCGCCGTATCACCCGAAAACTGGCTTGGCGATCCAGGAAGTTGTCTAGCCAGCCGATCAACTTCGAGTCCTTGCCGGATTCCACCGATGCGTAGACCAAAGTTTCTTCCAACTGGAGAGGCGTCGGGTCGCCCAGCGGAGCCAAGAGAAGCTGGCTCCGTGCCAAGATCGCTCCCGGTAGCTTTAGCCAATCGCACCCTTGATTGGTGTCCTTCTTCACCCGGCCGTTCCAGTTCAGGCTGAAGTTCCAGAAGTCGATGAAAAGCCGGGTTCGGTACGGCATCCCTGATCTCCAGGACCCTCAACACGAATACGGGGAACCCCGCGCGGGGTTCCCCGGGGACCTCATACGCGCGCCGATCCTCGGCACGCGGGGGCATGATGACATACATATACCACACCGTGCCCCGCCAGTTGCTTTCTTTTCTCTGCGGCCCACACGGGAAGTTCCGCTCGCATCTCGGCTCCCGATCCCAGCACTTCTCCCGGGGGCCTTGACTTTTCCCGAGCAGTCAAGCATAAGAGTCAGTATGAACCGACTCCCCCAAGCCAAGCGAGTCCAGGTGGTCAAGGCCCTCGTCGAGGGCAACTCCATCCGGGCCACCGTTCGCATGACAGGAGTCGCCAAGAACACCGTCACGAAGCTCCTGGTCGAGCTGGGGCAGACTTGCTCTGAGTACCAGGACGAGAAGCTCCGGGGGCTGACCTGCCGCAAGGTCCAGTGCGACGAGATCTGGGCCTTCTGCTACGCCAAGGCCGCGAACGTCCCCGCCGAGCACAAGGGCGAGTTCGGGTACGGCGACGTGTGGACTTGGGTAGCCTTGGACGCCGACTCCAAGCTGGTCCCGACCTGGCTCTTGGGGGATCGCTCCACGGCCGACGCCACGGTCTTCATCCAAGACCTGGCCGACCGGATCGTGAACCGCATCCAGCTCACCACGGACGGCCACCGGCCCTATCTGGAGGCCGTAGAGGGGGCCTTCGGGGCCGAGATCGACTACGCCATGCTCATCAAGCTCTACGGCGCCCCTCCCGAGGCCGAGCGGCGTTACAGCCCCCCGGAGTGCATCGGAGCCAAGCCCCACCGGGTTCAGGGCAACCCCGATCCCCGGTACGTCTCGACCTCCTACATCGAGCGCCAGAACCTCACCATGCGGATGGGGATGCGGCGGTTCACCCGACTGACTAACGGGTTCTCCAAGAAGGCCGAGAACCTGGCCGCAGCCGTGAGCCTCCACTTCATGCACTACAACTTCGCCCGGTCTCACAAGACCCTGGCCAACCCCTACCCCCGGACCTCGGCGATGGCGGCGGGAGTAAGCGATCACGTTTGGTCCGTCGAGGAGATAGTGGGGCTGCTGGCCTACTGACAGTGAACCAGCCGGAGAATCGGCTGGAGTCCCTGCGGGGACGCCTCGCACTCAAAGCGCACTGAGCTTGTGAGTGGCACGGAGCCATCGGCTCGCAACGTGATGGTCGCATCCCACGTTCCGGGCTCTATGGCGTAAGGCAGTGGCGTCGCGTGAGCGGCGGCTTGGACGAAAACGGGCGAATCAAGGTAATGGTGAACTACCCGGGCCGCTATGTGCTCCCCCGGCCCCAGGTTGTGGATCTCGCCGCCGTGGTCCCACCGCAGGTAGGCAGCCGTGAAGCCCTGAGGGGATTGGCCGTCGGCTGCCCGTCGGATAGAGTCGAGATGGAGGCGACAGCCGTCAAGGGACGTGTCCTGAAGGCGGCTGTGGTAATCCACCCATATACAGTTGCCAGCCCACGATCCAGCGCCCAGATGCGACGGGAATTGTTCCTCGCGCCACGCGACGCTGACGGCCTTCCCCAGGGCGGTCACCCTCCTCGCTTTGGCCTCCAGCACGAGGCCGCCAGCAATGGCCAGCACAGCGGTACCCCCAACAGCCCACCAAAGACTGCCCCCCAGCGTGTGGATCAGGAGCGCAGCCGCAAGGAGCGTCCCTAGCTCCACCAGGAGGGCGCCCCACCTCTTCCGCATCCCCCGGAGTCTATCCTTGCCCCTAGCAGATCGGACGCCTTGGGTCCTATCCTTACCACTGCGGGTCGCTCTGAACGGCCGAGCCAACGCCGGGTGACCCCTGGGGACAGTCTCATGGCGAAGGTACGCCCGTATCACACGGTCGAGCCGGAGTTGGCGCCGGAGCGGAACGTGTATCACGACCAGGACAATTGTCCGTACGGGCTACGGATCGAGCCTGAGCATCTCCGCCTGGGGGAAGCTGGCCGTCCGAAGTGCCTTGAGTGTGAGCGCCTAGATCGGCGCTAGGCACGAACGTCAGCTCCCAGTAGGGACCCGTCGGCTCCCCCTCATCCATGACCCACACTCGCCTCAATTCGGACACCTTC
>DAHVDN010000118.1 GCA_027313505.1 Candidatus Dormiibacterota bacterium | reverse complement strand
TCCGATCGTCGCTCCAGCGAACGCCTCGGAGGCTTCCTCTCAGGAGGCTGCCGGGGCAGCAGCAACCGCCTAGGAGAGCCACTTATGAACCCGGGATCCGCACAGCAGCTGGTCATCGCAGAGCGCCGCGCAGTGCGAGCCAAGTTTCAGTCGTTCGAGATCGGAGGAGGGGAGTTCACCCAAGCAGTCCTGGACGCGCGAAGGGCGCCGGCGGGGTCGCTAAGGCATCTCTTCCGCGCCCTGCGGACCTCTGTAGCCATTGGGTGGGGGAGCGTGCTCCAAATTGCTACCATCACACGCCGCAATCAGTCGGTCGCCAGTCAAGACCTCCCCTGATCAGTCTGTCAAGGGAGCGTCCAGGGGTGCCCAGTTCTCAAAAGGAGGCTCGATGAAGTACATGATGCTTATCTGCGTGGACGGAGCCGAGCGGCGGCAGCAGGTCGAGCGCAGAAGCCCGGAGGAAGCAGCCGAAACGATGCGCCGAATCGGGGCCTGGCTAGCCGACGTCGATGGTCGGGGAGTGAGGTTGCACGGCGGCGAACTTCAGCCCGTCAGCTCCGCCACCACGGTGCGCCTGCGTGACGGCCAGCTCCTGGTGACTGACGGTCCTTTCGCCGAGACCAAGGAGCAGATAGCCGGCTACGACGTGATCGAGTGCGCCAACCTCGATGAGGCGATCGAGGTCGCCTCGCGACACCCGGTGGCCCAGTGGGGCTCGATCGAGGTACGCCCCCTCGTCGACGACTAGCAGTTGGGGCCCATTCGGCGGTGGAGCTGCCGGGGCAGGCCGGTTGAGGTGATCCAGGGAGACCCGGACCAATGCCAGAGCTGGACCGAGAGACGGATCGTGCGATTGCGGAAGCGTTCCGGGGGGAGTGGGGGCGCATCGTCGCCTCGCTCATCCGACTCACGGGAGATTGGGATCTGGCCGAGGAGTGTGCGCAAGATGCCTTCAGCACAGCCGTACAGCGCTGGCCCCAAGACGGGGTGCCCAACCGTCCTGGGGCGTGGCTGACCACCGTGGCGCGCAATCGAGCGCTCGACCGGGTCCGTCGCCATGCGATGGAGGAGCGGAAGCTGATCGAGGTGGCCGCGGAACTACCTCCGGACCCGGACGAGCCAGTGTTCCAGGAGATTCCGGACGATCGGCTCCGCCTCATCTTCACCTGCTGCCACCCTGCACTGCCGCTGGAGGGCCGGGTCGCCCTCACCCTCCGCACGCTCGCTGGACTCTCCACGGCGGAGATCTCGCGGGCGTTCCTGGTTCCGGAGGCCACCATGGCCAAGCGGCTGGTGCGAGCCAAGCACAAGATCCGGGACGCGCAGATCCCATTTCAGGTGCCTCCGCCCCACCATCTGCCCGAACGCACAGCCGGAGTCCTCGCGGTGATCTACCTTCTGTTCAACGAGGGGTACGGAGCCAGTGCCGGGGCGGCCCTGATCCGGCGAGACCTCTGCGCCGAGGCCATCCGTCTCGCCCGTCTGGTGGTGCACCTCATGCCGGACGAGAGCGAGGCTCGCGGCCTACTGGCGCTGATGCTCCTGCAGGATTCGCGCCGGGCGGCCCGGCTGGATGAGGCCGGGGAGCTCGTGAACCTGGAGGAGCAGGATCGGAGTCAGTGGGACCATGATGAGATTGATCAGGGGCTACAAGAGCTCGCGGCGGCCCGGCATGACCGCCGCCCCGGTCCTTACTGCCTGCAGGCGACGATCGGCGCCTGCCACGCTACCGCTGGCCAGGCGAGCGCCACCAACTGGGCCAGGATTGCCGAGCTGTACCGGCAGCTGCAGCGGCTCACCCCCTCCCCGATCGTAGAGCTGAATCGAGCGGTGGCGGTGGCCATGGCCGAGGGGCCGGAGGCAGGGTTGGAGCTGGTCGCTGCCCTGGAGCAGACCGGCGCTCTTGAGGGCTACTACCTGCTTCCTGCAACCAGAGCCGATCTGCGGCGTCGGCTGGGGCGCCACGCGGAGGCGGAAGCTGATTACCGAGCGGCGCTGGATCTGGTCACGACCGACACCGAGCGCCGCTATCTCGTTCGTCGGCTCGCCGCGATCCGGCATGAGGGTGTACAGCAAGGGACCAAGCTGGGGCAGACGGTTGACGACAAGGGTGATGCGGTGTTGCGCCTGACCCCCGAGACGACTGACCCTCCAAGCGAGGGGGATACGCCGCAATGAAGTACATACTCTGGGAATGTCCAGAGCAGGCAGCGGAGCCGGCTCGGGGTCTGGCGGGCGAAGCTGGGAGGAGAGCATGGACGGTGAGATCCTGACAACGGAGACCGAAGTGCTCCTGCGATACCTTCAGGGGCAGCGTGATCATGTGCTGGGGACCCTGGAGGGCCTCACCGAGGACGAGATGCACAGGTCAATGCTGCCCTCCGGCTGGACGTTCCTCGGCCTGATCCAGCACCTGGCTGTCGACGTAGAGCACTTCTGGTTCACTGCCGTCGTAGGGGGCAAGGGAGTTGACGTCGGCACCTCGGAAAACGCCTGGGATGTCGCTGCCGACGTCTCCAGCGGGTCGATCATAGAGCTCTACCGCCGTGAGGCCCAGACGAGTGACGAGGTGATCACTGCGACCCCGCTCACAGCTGCCCCAGCGTGGTGGCCCGATGGGCTGTTCGGCTCCTGGCGCCTACAGGACCTGCGGGAGGTGATGCTCCACGTCATCGCGGAGACGGCCTGCCACACTGGACATCTGGATGCGGCCCGCGAGTTGATCGACGGCCGGCAGTGGCTGGTGCTCACGGGGTAGATTCCCCCCGGGATTAGGATGACCACCGATGGCACTCGGGGATCTAGTCGGCGAAGAGGCTGCCATCAACGCGCCGCTGCGCGAGGAGAGTGGATATGGTTGGGGATCCCGAAAGCGAAGCCCACGACGAAATGCTGCGTGACTTTCTGCGCGGCCAGCGGGAGTCCGTTTTGGCGATCGTCGAAGGACTTGACGAGGAGGCGTGGCACCGCTCCGTCGTGCCCACCGGCTGGACGCCGGCCGGGCTTCTGGAGCACCTGGGCGGCGCCGAGTGGCACTGGTTCCAAGGCGTCGTGGCGGGCAAGCAGCCCGAGCTGCCAGGCGACCTCGCCGAGGAACAGCCGCCGTACGACCCGCTGACGGTG
This sequence comes from Candidatus Dormiibacterota bacterium, assembly GCA_027313505.1. Classification (GTDB taxonomy): domain Bacteria; phylum Chloroflexota; class Dormibacteria; order Aeolococcales; family Bog-877; genus AG-12. The sequence continues at coordinate 648 of DAHVDN010000118.1, read as the reverse complement.
GTGTTCACAAGTGACGAGCTCTCGGCGGAGGTCGTCGCCTTCTACCGCGACCAATGCTCGCAGTCCGAGGCGGTGCTGTCGTCCACCACCCTCTCCGCGCCCCCACTGGGAAAGCACGGGCTTGGTGGATTCGAGCCACCCAATGTTCGTTGGGTCGTCTTGCACATGATCGAGGAGACCTCGCGGCATGCCGGGCACCTGGACATCGCTAGGGAGCTCCTCGACGGCAAGACCCGGCTGGGTGGCCGCTGACGCGCTGAACCCGGTGGCGGCTCAAGGAGTCTGGCTGAGTGGGCGGTCCATCCGGTCGGTGGCCTCTGATGTGGCCCTACCAAAGTGGACAGGTGCCTAAGCTGGACTCGTCGCGTAGAACCGAAGAGGACAGGAATGGCAGGAACGACGAGACGGAAGTTCACCGCGGAGTTCAAGGCCCAAGTGGCGGTGGCTGCCCTGAAGGGTGACAAGACCGTGTCCGAGATCGCCCAGGTGTCATGACCCCCGAGAAGTGAGCCAGTTGACCTGTACCCCCCCTCAAGGGCACAGGTGTCTACAGATCTTGTGAGCTGTTCAGCCTAGCCGCCCAGGTGGAGCCCCGGTGCCAGACCGGGCTGAAAGAGCACCAAGACGCCCAGCAAGAGGGCTGCCAGC
>DAHVDN010000117.1 GCA_027313505.1 Candidatus Dormiibacterota bacterium | reverse complement strand
TGAGAGGTTCAGCGATGACCGGAGTACCTGTTTCTACCAAGGACGGGCTCCTGAGGCATTTGAAGCTAGGGCCGACGTCAAGGCAGTTGGGTGCAAGCTGCTTCGCAGGCAGCAACGTACTACGGTCTACTTCAAAGCCCGCTGCCATGATGACGTCTTGACGGTCGAAGGTGGTCCGCGGGGTAACGAAGCCCGGACCTACCTCGCCAGTCTGTGTGAGGCTCACATCCCAGTCCTGAACGAACTAGTTCGACGATATCGTCTGCTCACTTACGACTATTTCGCCTACGAAGTCAGTGCGTGGGACGTTCCGATCTGGCACGTTCGTGGAGGGCGCACGGGCCACTTATCCGTTCCCCTCTTTGTCTACGCGAGCCTTCAAGGACGGCCCCTAATTTACCCAGACCTGCTGCGAGGGGATGCGGCCGATGACGAGCGGCGCCGTGCATATCCGCTTGAGCTAATCACAGGGGCCGATCTGGAGGCGTATGACAGCAGTCTGGGAGTGCCCGGCGAAGATGACCTGCTCGATGCCCGGAACCTAATGGAGCGCGGCGACTACAGTGGGGCAGTCCGCCGAACGGCAACTGCCCTCGAGGCATTGCTCGAGCACGTGCTTCGCCTTGAGTTACTGAAGACGTTCGGCTCCGTGACCGTGGATGCAAAGTTGGAGGCCAGCAAGACCGATTTCCCAGGTCGGCTGCGCCAGTGGGAGAAACTGTCGGGCGTCACCGTCCCGGCTCAGCTGGCATCGGAGCTCAACAGAACCCGCCTACTCCGCCACGAGATCGTACACCAAGGTCGCCGGCTCTCCTTTGAAGAACGAGGACATGCGCAACGTTCCGTGGACACTGGGCGCTGGATCTTCAACCACATCCAGCGAGACCAGACTAGAACTGACCTGCGAGAAAGTGGCAACACGGTGCGGGCCGTAGCCCGTCCAACGCTGGCGACCCGGTTTCCGGTTGAGGCAACCCACGACGGATACCTCGTCAAGCCTCTGCGTCCGGACGCCGCGTCGCCATAGTGGTAGCGGCACCCGCAACACTGCCGACGGTGTCGGCACTGAGAACGGAGGCAGGAGGCAACCGTGGACCCTCGGTCTCGCGTGACCCGAGGCGAACTCTGGATAGGCCGCCATCGGGTCAACAGCCCCAAGCACAGCGAGACCCCAGTGACCGGACCCCTCCCGGTTGAGCCACGTGATCTGAGAGCTTCTCAACGGTCCAAAAGGGCGAGGAGGAACTCGGATGAAGGGCAGGACCCATACGCCGAAGCAGATCGTGCGGAAGCTCCGGGAGGCCGAGCGGCTGCTGGGAGAGGGCCCGGATCTGGCCGAGGTACCCGCCTATCTTCCGCGCGCCTTCGCTAGCCTTTGGTCGCGGCTGCCGAACTGGGTGCCTTGGGTCCCGAAAGCCCACCGACCTGCTTGTCGACCATCTGCGTCAGTAGCTGCTGCGAGAAGCCGAATAAGATGGCGAACAAGATCACCCCAGTTCCTTGAACCTTGAGCGCCGAGATGCCCCCGAATACTATCAAGAGCACGCTGAGCCCCCGACGCTCGGCTCGGGAGGCCAGCGACACATCCGCCGTGGGTCCTCGACGCTTCGAACTAGCCCCAGATCCCCAGACCGCTATCCATCAAAACCGACGAGTATGTAGGCCTCGTTATCCCCGGCATCCTCTCGGACTCTCCCCCGCAGCCCCTCCGGTGCCAACGGCTCCTCGACGTAGTGGGCGGGGATGACCTCAGACTGGACGCCGACCCACCGGCCTATCCCGATGGTCTGATCCTGATGTTCAAATGCCTCGCTATGCACGACCCTTATCATGACCATTCTTTATACTCCTTCTCCGCAGTCCACGTCAAGCGCCACATCAAGTAGGCCACCACGAACAGAACGAGGGATGCGGCAGTGAGGATAGTCCATGGAAGCATCCGAGAACTCCGCACGGCAGGAGGCAACCAGCCGATCGATGGGAACTCAGTAGCTGGATGCACCGCTAGCACCGCAGCCCCCAACCAAGCTACAACAGCCGCGACGACCACGACGTACTTAGGTTGTCGGAGAAACTGGTCAGTCACCGCATGCCCGCCCGGCCGGAAGATAACTATTGCATATAGCGTTGGAAACACAATTAGCACCGCCACGGGGGCACCATTTGGCGTGTAACCCCACACCAGACGCGCCACGAGCCCAAGGGCAAAGATTGCAAGGGTAACCCCGCTCAAGATGACGGCCGAAAGCGCCATGCCGAATGCCTTGTTGCGCATCACCAGCGGAACGACGAGCGAGTCACCCCTGCTGGCACCACTCACGTGTACCAACAGTTCATCTGATTGCTGCTTGAGCGTTCCTCTGGGGTGCATGGCGCCGCCTGCCTCCAGACCAGATATCGTCGCCGTCTGGGCATCTCGGTCGCCAAGAGCAAAAGTTAGTCCGGGCGGAGCATGGAGTTCGGCGTGATAGCTCTGCGCCGACCCTATAGAGAGAGATAGGGGGAGTGCCAGTGGTTGCCCAATCGACGTCCACGCGCGACGTCGTGGACGAAGCGCTGGTTCAAGGCGGTCTCCGTATGTCACGGACAGAACATGACGGGCGCCGGGGTCGTTCGGTACAAAGACAGTGAGCAAGAATGCCACTTCCAAATCGGTAAGGAGCGCGACCAAACGGCCATCGCGCTTCAGCCGCGACCAGAGTCTCCGATCGCTCCGCAACTTCTCCAGAGCCGTGCGAGCAGCGGCTGGTTCATCGGTGACCTCGGCGAGTAGTTTGGCGACTGACTTGGTGACTGGGCGGCCGAGAGCCCTAACGGCTATACCCTGCAGCATCGCCGCTGCGACGATCCTGTGCTGGCGGGTGGTCCAAGCAGACTTGATCATACCCGATTCATCGCGAATTTCTCGCTCAACCATCAGCGCTTTCTTCTGCAGTTGCAACGGGAGCGGGACGAGCGTCGGGGTCAGGGCACTGAGAATAGGGTCGCGAATTCTGAAGGTCGGAACAGTGACTTCAAAAGTGCTCCGCCACTCATAGGCACCATCTCCAACAACGCGAATGCAGTCTGTCCTGCGATGTATCCACTTGTCCCAACCGAGCGCGAGCGCCTCAAGCTGGAGGGCCATGATGGCGACGTCCTGGGGGTTATTAAAGCTCGGTGATACGCTCATACCGCTTCGCTGCGTTTACAGTTCAGGGCCATCATCGATGCCTCTTCGTTTGCTGGCCTTGGCGCCTTGGTTGGTCACTCGCGGCCAACCAAGAGAGGCTCCGAGCACTCAGATTGCTCCTTTACAACTTCGCGGCCCGCCTGTTTGACATGGACTAAGGATTCCGCGGCCTCGAGGCCCTCGCGAGCCATTGTCAGCACCGTCCATATCACCGCACCCGCTGTGGGTGTCGGCCCGAGCCACAGATACTGCATACCGGCCCTTGGACCCCAACAGCGAGCCGATCATATGCGGAGTTGCGGCAGGAGTCAACCCTTCGCATTGCCTCAGCGAGAATCGCACCCTGGGGCAATCGCTCCCTCAACAGGGAACGACACCGACTGTCGGCCGCCGGAGAGCTGGAGCGAGGGGGCGGGGCCCATGCGCATCCGGGAGCGATACGAGCTGGCGGAGGAGCTGAGGACCAGGTACCGGGGGGCCGGCCGGGTGGAGAAGGGACAGCTGCTGGACTCCTTCTGCCTGGCCTCTGGGTACGGGCGCAAGTACGCGGTCAAGGTGCTGAGGGGACGGCGGCGATTGCCGCTGCGGAAGCGGGTCCCGAGGCAAAGGCGGTACGGCCCAGGCTTCAGGGCCGCACT
>DAHVDN010000116.1 GCA_027313505.1 Candidatus Dormiibacterota bacterium | reverse complement strand
GCCTTCCGCACCTTGAAGAGCTTCTTGCGGGTGCGGCCGGTGTACCACTTCACCGAGCGGCGCATCCGGGCCCACATCTTCCTCTGCGTTCTGGGCTACCTGATGGAGAACCACCTGCGCCAGCGGCTGCTCCAGGCCGGCGCTCCCTGGAGCGCTCGGGCGGCGCTCGAGGCGCTGGAGCCACTTCGGGTGGTCACCTACGACCTCCCCGGCGTCCCGGTCCCGATCCGGGCCTGTACCCGGCCCACCCCCGAAGCGCTGGCCGTGGCCTCGGCCCTGGGCTACACCCTCCCCGCCCGGCTACCCCTGACCGCCGCAGCCTGACCCGGCCCCACCACGTCCCAACTCGATGTTGTGACACGACCAGCCAAGTTTGATCTCACTTCAGCCGCTCCGTGTCAAAGTCGGGCTGAGGCCGGCCTGACAGCCGCCCCTGGGCGCGTTCTTTGTTTCTTCAGGCCCTGATTTTCACGTCCAGGGGTCCAGAAGACGCGAAAACGCCCGGAGATTGCTCCCCGGGCGTCTCGGTAGCGAAAGTCGCGAGCGTTTTCGCGATTATTCGCAAGACCCTCTCGTCGAGGGTTTTACGACTTTTGGAAGTCCGCTTGAAGTTGACGATTCTTGAGAGACTGGAACCGGTCTTTACACGCCACTTTCGCCATTCTTACACTTTTGATCTCGGTTGTCTTGAACGGTAAAGTCACGCTACATCGAGCCTCCATCGTAGGCCGGGGCCAGCTCGGTTGGCCGTTCCGGATCCAAGGATCGGATATGGTGACGGTGCCTTCTCTGCCCACCAGCGGCGGGGGCGGAAACCACGAGGTAGAACCTGGCGCCTCGGCGGCAGCTCCGCCATCGGGCTTGGCCCGCCGGGACCTTGGGGCCGTCCCCGCCCGCGGTGGCAGCCATCGCCGAGGCATGGCGCGGGTGCGTCCATCCGTACGGGCCAACTCGTCAGGGGCGCCCAATGCGCTCCCCTCGTTGATTAGGAGGAGGGGGAGGGCGGCCTGGGACAAGCGACTCTTACTCCCCGCGGAAGCGGCCTCCCATCCGCCTTGGCATTGCTTCCGACCAAATCCACCACCTGGCCCGAACCGGCATTCACCACTACCAGGAAGAAGGTCAGGACTCCATCATTTTGGTAGCAGGGCTGAGTTGGTCCACTGCGGCCCGATACGGCATACAGCCCCCAAGGTGGGACCGCGTCGAAGACCCAGCATTGCGTGCAGGAGACTCCATTTGCGGAGTCGTGATAGTTAGCCAGAACCCCACCAAAGAGCTTCCAGCCGCGCATGCGGGCTTCCGTCGATCTGGCCGCGCTGGCGACGGAGGCTAGGGCCGGAGTGGCACCGTGCGGTCTACGCAGAACTACCTTGGTCGCCGCAAGCTGTGCCGGGGTCACGCCCGGAACCGAAGGCACACTGTCGCCGCCCCGGCTGACGACCACGGCGGCCAAGGTGAGCACCAGAACTACAGCTACGCCAGCTCCCCAGAACAGAGCGGCCCCATACGGATGAACAGCCAACCTCTTGACCCGCATCTCTGTACCCAGATTAGCCGGTCCGCGGGCGCCGGGCAGCAAGATCGCGCCCACGACGGCGCGGTAGCGTCCAGGGTTCCATGGCCGCTTTCCGACCCCCACCTCCGCTCGGTGCGAGACCAGGTCGCTCTCCAGGCAGCCGAGAGTGTCCAGCTCCCTCCCCTTGCCCACCACCACCGGGACGTCCCGGCAAGGCAGCCCTCGCTTGGTCTGGCCAATGCGCTGGGCCACAACCCCGTAGCCCAGCTCCATCAGGTTGCGCCCCACGAGCCCACGCTGGCCCTCTTGAGAAAGGTTGCGGTCGCCAAGGGGCCGGTGAGAAGGCGGTGGCGGCGCAGGTTCAGGACCAGATCGGCAGGAGAGGCTGGGAGCACTCGGGGTAGAGGTACACCGAGGACTCCGAACACATCTTGAGCCCAGATCGGAAGCCAGGACTACACCGCCCGGCCCGCGAACTCGGCTTCCCCACGGGCAATCGCCGTCGTCCCCTCAGCACCTTGACCGCGTACTTGCGCCCGTACCCAGAGGCCAGGCAGAACGAATCCAGCATCTGTCCCTTCTTCACTGGGCCAGCCCCGAGGTACCTGGCCCGCAGATGCTCCGACACCCCGTATCGCTCCCCGATGCGCATGGGACCAGTTCCCTCGCTGCCGGTCTCCCGCGCCCGACCCTCCGTGTCATTCCTTGTTGAGTGAGCGATCGCCCAAGGGTGCGATTCTCGCTGAGGCAATGTAAGGCCTTCTCCACGGACCGGGATTCGTCCAGAATGGGGTTGTGACCGACAGACCCCTCGACTGGTTGGAGGCGCTGTTCGCAGACATAGGTTTCCGGGCTCGACCAGCGGTCATTTGGTCCGTTGACTCGCGAGAGCTCCCGATCACCGTGACCCTGAAGGCCGGCGAGGATGCCTTGGGGGCCCTGGTGCTCCATGGTCCCGACCAGATCGACTCGCTTTGCACCTTCGCAGCGGAGCTCCAAGAGGTGCTGCAGCCGGCCCTCCGAGTGGGGGTGCCACCGTGCCCATCCTGCACCCGGGTATTGGTGCCCAAGCGCACCCTGGGCCGGATCGAGTGGCACTGTCCGGGGGGCGACTTCAGGTGCAGCGCAGGCGAGTATCAGGAGGCCCTGTGGCCGCCCGGTCCTGAAGACCGCGACGCGGCGGGCCTGCTAGCCAATCGCCTCAGCCGCCGTGGACTGAAGTGGTCTAATTTGAAGATGACTCGAAGGGGCGGCGCCTGGGTGCCCACGATCACTTTGCAGACGAACACCGACGAGACCGCTGTTCGCACCGCTGTCGCTCCACTGGTGGCCGAGATCCAACGTACAAACCCCGCTTACACCGTTCGGGAGGACCACGCGGGAGCCCCAGGCAAGCCCTCGTTTCGTTCGTTGAGCTTGCGAGGAACCCCCAGCCTCAGCGCCCTCCTCTATGGCACCCTGCGCCGAGCGCCCGAGGGGGACAGCTGCGACTTCCTGGTCGAGGGAGCGCCGGGGCACCACACCCGTGTCCGGCTCGCCCCCGAACACAGCGTTTGCGCGGTGGGAGAGTGCGTCATCTGCGACGGCTCCGGGGAGCCGTTCGCCAACGATGGGGACAGTGTGGAGTGCGGTGGCGGTTTCGCCCGCACGTCACGCGTGGAAGGAGATCCGCACTACTTCTACGCGTGGGAGCTCCGAGTAGTTCAGCAGCCTGATCTCGACTGACGGCCCCTTGCCGCGCCAACGGACCTCGACCGGCAACCGGAAGTAAGCCGCTCCGTGGTGAATAGTCGCGTCGCCTTGGGGCACCGTGGATGGCGAGGCTTCGCGAAGGAGGCTGCCCCCTGGTGCGAGTCGCCTGGACTGACGAACGGGGTCCCCTCCATCTCTTGGGAGAGCTCTGCTAGCCCCCGCCTTCTCGAGGTCGTGCGCTCCTCCCCCAGCACAGGTACCTGGAGCCGCAAGCGACTCAACTCTTCCCGCTCTGCCACGCTGAGGCTGCCGACCCGCCCCTCGGCCCGGCGCACGCCAGTCCGGGCGGCACTCTCGGTCAGGCCGGGGTCCCGGCTCCCCTTGGCCGCCGTCCGGCCCGACCGGACCAGTCCGACCACCTCGGCCTTGAACTCGTCAGTGAACCGGCGGCGTTCTCGTCGTCCCATCTGGACTCCTTCGTGGGTTCGTCCCCACATCGTGGTGGTCCGTCATATTGGGTCAACTCCATCAGCGGGGTCGCTCTTGGTCCGCTGCAGCCGACTCTTGGCAAAGTACTTGGCCCGCAGCGGGTTCACCACCGCCAC
>DAHVDN010000115.1 GCA_027313505.1 Candidatus Dormiibacterota bacterium | reverse complement strand
CACCCTCCTTCAGCTCGACCTCCTCGGCGTCTCCGATGGGCTCGTTGCTCCCTCTCGAGCGCAGGTAGAGGGAATAGTTGGGCGGAACTCCAGCCTTCGCCTTGATCTGGGCCCCAGTCGCCGTGTTGGTATCGAACAGGACCTTCTTGTCGTTCACGAAGATCTCGATCGCCTTGGACGTGATGCTCGATGCTTGCGTGTCCATCAAGCCGAACCTCCTACTACGGGTGGTTCCGGAGACGGAACCTGCCCGTACTCTACACGGATCCCTCCGCCGTGTCAAGCGGACAGTACCCGGGAGTTCCCGACAGAGAACGGACCCTGGTATGCTTGTGCCTATGGGAGCGATGTACGAGCAGCTTGCCGGAGCCAGCACCATCGGCGAGAGGATCCGCCGCCTCCTGAATGCCCAGGGGATGACGTTGAGCGAATTGAGCCGGCGCTCCGGCATCGCCAAAGGCTATCTGTGGGAGTTAGTCCAAGGACCTGAGGCGACCGTAGCCCGTATGAAACCGTCGGCCGAGACTCTCTACGCGGTCGGCAGCGTGCTGGGGGCCTCCGTCGGTGACCTGCTGGGAAGGACCATCCCGACACCGACTGACACGCAGCAATGGCCTGAGGGGCTCCGCGAATACGTGGAGGACGCCCAGGTCCCTCCTGATGAGGCACGAATGCTCGCTCAGATCAACGCGCGCGGACGAACGCCGACAACACCCGACGAGTGGAAATTTCTCCACGGGACGATCCTGATGGTGACGCAAGGGAAGGCCCGCGGGTGACTTTGGAATGGCCACCCATGAACCGGCGGTTCGAGCTCTCTGCGAGCACCATCAGGAGCCCGACCCACGCGCACTAATCACTCGGCTGTGCCAGGAGTTGCTGGCCCACCAGCCAACTGAGGCGGGCCCGACTCCCCTTCGCGTCCTTGGGTCCGTTCGAGGCATTAGGGGTGTCCGCCACGCTGTGCTGGCATCGGGGAGCGAGTGCTCAGGACTCCTTGTCCCGCAGGACGGTGGTTACGTGGTAGTCCTCGACGAACATGATTCGCCGGGCCGGAACCATCGATCGCTGGGCCATGAAATCGTTCACAGTTACTTCCGGGAGGTACATCCCGGTCCCCCCGGTGCTCAGGAGGAGCGCCTCTGCGAGATCGGCGCAACTGAGTTGACCATGCCTGCAGACCGGGTTGCCGCCCTCATGAGCGGCCAACCTGAGGTGACCTTCGAGTTCATCGCTGAGGTCGCTTCCGAATTCAACGTAAGCAAAGGCGCCGCCGCCCGGCGCCTGGTTGACCTGAGCCAGACCCCGGTCTGCTACATCGTTGCGACCCTTCGTCGAACCAAGCAGGAGGAGGAGGAGGACCGGGGCAGCCCAACTCTTCGGGTCGCGAGCTGGGCATGTTCCCAGTCCTGGCCCGAGCGGCGGCCCTATCTCGGACTCTCCATCAAGCCTGATTCGCTGATAGGGCAAGCTTTCAAGGCCCGGGACTCACGAGTCGGCCGGGGAGACCCAGCGATCCACCACCGGTGCGGCACCTATAGGATCGAAGCGGCAGGATATGAGTTCGTCTGGCGGGGCGCTCCGAAGTGGCAAGTGGCAGTCCTTCTCCGGGCCTGACGCCTCTCCGGAGGTGGAATGTTACCCACTACTCCGCAAGGCGCTAGGAGAGAAGCTCGCGATCTTGGCCCGCCTCACCTGTACCATCCCGGTCAACCCACAGGGCGCTGGCTGCGACGTGGGGCGCACGTCCTCCTCCACGATGCCCTTGGCAACTCGGGCCCCACCAGGCTGAAGCACCTCGCCCCGGCTTTCGCCTCCGCGGCGGGCCAGGCGCAGGTGATCATCATGACCGCCAGCCCCGATCGCCGCCGCCATCTGGGTGTCGCCATGGGACCATTCACGACCACCACGTTCGCCCCCAAGCGCCATCCTTGGGTGGTGGCCCTGGCCGAGCCGTCCAGTCGGGCTCGCTCCGACTTTGGGTGCTGCGCATGCGTGGCACCTTGGTCGCTACCACCCAAATCGACACCCATACCCGGACGAACAGACGAGTCGCACGGCCCATCCCGACCGTGAACCAAACGGGGGTCAACCATCCTTACTGAGCGCATGAAGTGGACCTACCGGGTCCCTCAAACTTCCTCCAGGCAGTTTGGGTCCGCTACCCACCGCGGTCCGGTGGCCCGGCGCTGCGGCCCCCTACGCCCCGAGAAGTCGCCCCACCTTCTCCGCCGCATCACGCTCGAGTTCGTCGACCACCCCGGCGTAAAAGGTGCTGGTCACCGCGATGCTTGAGTGCCCCAGCCGATCCCGGGCGGTCGTCATCCCCACCCCGGCCTGGACCAGGAGACCGCCGTGGATTGCCCTGAGGTCGTGCCATCGAAGCGGGCGGAGCCCCGTTGCGTGCAGAGCCTTCTGGAGGGCGTGGGTCAGGCTGGACCCGTTCCGCGGTGCGCCAAGAGAAGTGGTGAACACCAGCCCAGGGATGGAGTCGCGCCACCGCCTTCCCGCGACGGTTCTCGCAGTGATCTGCGCTTCTCGCTCGTCACGGAGCGCCTTCAGACTGAGGTCTGAGAGCGCCACGGTGCGGCAGCTGGTCTCGGACTTGGGCCGCCCGAGCACGTATTCGCGGTCTACCCTCTGGAGCGTCTCCCGCACAGTGAGGGTGCGACCCTCGAAGTCGACGTCGGGCCAGCGGAGCCCGAGCAGCTCGGCCTGGCGGAGACCGGTGTCGATGGAGATCGCGACCAGCCGTCTCAGCCCCGGTTCACAGGCGTCTAGAACCAGCTGAACCGCGGCCGGGGTAAGCACCGTAGGGTGGACCCGAGGGGGGCTCTCCACCCCTGCCAGCTTGGCCACGTTGCGGGACACCAGCCCGTTCCGCTCCGCCCGGCTGAGGGCGCTCCGCAATACCGAGCGGACCGTGATCGCCGTGTACGCTGCCTTCCCCTCGGAGCGCAGCTGCTGGAGCATCCGCTCCACATCCGCAGGCTGAAGCTCCACCAGCCTGATCGGACCGAGGTGCGGGATCAGCTGGTGCTCGATCACCGCCCGGTACCGCCGCAAGGTGTACGGGCGAAGGCCGCCGTGCTTGCCCGGACACCCCTGCTGCTCCCAGTCGCCCAGGTACCTTCCCACGGTCATGCCGACCGGCGCCCTCGCTTCTCCCCGCTTGCGGGCGCGGCGCTCCTCGGAGAGCTTCTCCTCCACCTCCAGCTTGGTCTTGCCGTAGAAAGAGACCACCCTACGGCCGCCCCGATCCCAGCCCAGGCTGATCCGCCCCTCCCAGAGCCCGTCCCGCCGCCGGGTGACCGAGCCTGTGCCCCGAGTGCGCCTCTTTCTACCCTGGCCCGGGGTTGTCACCGGTTGATCCTAGCATAGATAGTCAGTAGCGTAGTCAGTAGAGGCCAGCCCACCGAATTCACCGCGGCTTTGCTCCGATCTACACCGCAGCGCTCTTATAAAGCTCAGGTCGTGGGTTCGAGTCCCACCGGGCCGACCACTCTTGATCTCACGGAGGACCGCTGAGGGGAGGCCGGTAGCCCGGCAGTCGCGTCCGCCGAACACGGGCGCCAATCTTGGTTGATCGACGGCCAGCGACCACGAGAACATAGTGCCATGCCGCTGCCTCCCCCGACCCTGCGGACGGGGCGCCTCCGATTACGTCCCTTCGACGACACCGACGCGGACGCCCTGTCCGCTCTGCATACCAACTCGCTCGTGATGCGCTACTGGGACGGGCCAGTGTGGACCGAACGCGGGCGCGCCGAGCGGTTCATCGCGACTTGCCGGGAGATGGCAGCGGAGGGCAGCGGGGTGCGGCTGGCC
>DAHVDN010000114.1 GCA_027313505.1 Candidatus Dormiibacterota bacterium | reverse complement strand
CGTAGAGGTCTCGTGAGACGCGCTCTCGGACCCGGGTTCGATTCCCGGCGCCTCCACCAGGGTTGTTGCAAAGAGAGTTGCAAGGTTGGTACGGCTGGTCGATCGGCCCCTGAAGGAGGCCGCGGTCAAGGCCCGAGAAGCGCGAGTGGAATCACAGCTATCCCGTCGCGTCTTCGATAGGCCTCGGTGCCGGTTGTGATGATCACTGCGTCAAGAAGGCCCTCGCCAAGCCGCTCTCGGAGCCACACCAAGTGCCTGGCGTCGTGGTCGTTGGGGGACGTGCCGAGCTTCGCCTCGATGCCAAGAACACCGTCGCTGGTCTCGACAACTAGATCGATTTCATGACGCCCGCCTTCAGTACGCAAGTGATAGGTCCTGGCCTCGATCGACTGAGCGAAGGTGCGGACGGAAAGAGCTACCATCGACTCGAAGAGTCCGTCCAGCAGTATGCCGTCTCGGGGTATCACACTCTCACCCTCGTCTCCAGCAATGAGGTGGTTCTCGGTTCTATCTAGGAGCCGGTCCGCGAGTGACGGATCTGCAAGGTGGTGCTTGGGCGCCCCGGTCAGCCGGGAGAAGTGATTCCGAGTGGGAAGCCACGCCTCCACTGGGTCCAGAATCCGCAGTTCCCTCAGTAATTCCGAATACCCGGCGGCGGTTTCCTTGGCAGGTTTGGTGACTATCCTGCTGGTCGCTGCATCCCGAATTGTCTTCCACGAAGCAGTCGTGCCGGTGGAGGCCGCGTAGGCTCTCATCCAGGACCGCACTGTAGCGGGGCGCCGCACTGCAAAGCCAGCCTCCGGAAGATCATGCTCGACGATCCGCTTAAGGTAGCCGTCGAGCTGGGCCATGAGTGCGCGCCGGGGTAGCCCGCGCAGACCAGGAGAGCCCCCCGCGATTATTTCATCAACATAGTCACGGAGGCGCAAAGAGGATCTCCCACTAATGGGAGCGCGTTCGCCGCCAGCGAGGTCGCGGAGTGAAACCGATGGCATCGCTACACCTCGCTCGGTGAGCGTCAGGGGGCGCATGCGCACGGTGGTGATCCGCCCCGCCCGGGAGTGGGATTCCGCCGTGGGAGGTGAACCCTTTAGGATGAACCGTCCGCCGGATGGGTTCTGATCAACCAGTCGCCGCACGGTGTTCCACACCGAGGGCACTCGGTGCCACTCAGCGAGGAGCACCGGAGCAGGGTCATCGGCTATGACCATCGGGTCCGCCTCGACCACCGCACGGTCGAGATCTACGTCAAGGCGCCGGACGGTGCGGCACCGCTGGAGGGCAGTCTCGGTCTTCCCCACGCCTTTCGGTCCGTCAAGGAGAACCGCGGGGAGGTGAGGAATCAGCTCGTCCAGTTCGTCATCCAGAATCCGCCTCACATAGCGTCTACTGAACTGAGCTCCACTGGCCATCGGGATACTCTGCCATAGCTGCAACTCACAGTCTCCCATTGCGACGCCACGGACTCTCCTATTTCTGCACCACGACGGGCAGGCTGGGAAGGCCAAAGTGCCTTGTCCCAAGGCCCCGGTAAAAGTCGCCTGTGAGCTGGTCTAGGGCAACCGAACCTTGGGGGGGCGCTTTCAGGTGGTGAGCGCAACGGCCTTGTGAGAATCCGGGGGACCGGAATCAGGGAGGTCGTCGAGACAGGATAAGTGGCCGAGTCAGCGACCGCCCTGGGCTCCGGCGAGCCCTTGACCTCCTGCGAGGAGGTGACACGCACGTTGCCCGGAAGTTCGGCCGGCTCGGTCGGCCTGTGAATCTCGTTTGCGGGCTTGGTCTTCCCTGCATGTAGGGCGCGCCCGACTTCAACAACTCTCACTCAGCGGAAGGCGCTGTGGTGTTTCGACAGCCAAGCTGCAACGGTGTGCGGTGGCCGGCCCAAGATGCGTTCGATGGTCGAATCGGGCGGCAGGGGCTGGGCGAGATACTGGGTCTGTGCCCAGAGGGTGACTCTGATGGTCTCGGCTGGCCAGCCCTGGCGGAGCCACAGCTCACTCGCCTCATCCGGACTCAGTCCCTCGAACACGACGTGCTCCCCGATGGCCTGTTGGATCAGGGCAACTCTCTCTCCGGAGCTGATGGGCGGGCCGATGGCCTCGACGATCGATCCGGCGAATGCCGAGTCAAACAGCACGGTGGCGGCTACGGCCGCCGGGTCGTCCTCGTCGACGAACGGATACTTGGCGTCCCCGTTTGGCTCCCGAACCCTCCGGTCGCGGCGGATCGTCCCCGCCCATAGGGAGCCGGTCGGCGGATAGCCCCCCACCAGCATGCTCGCCATCACGGCCGGAGGGCGGAGGTGCGTCCACGCCGGACACGAAGCTTCGACCGCTCTTTCCACTGCGAGCCAGTGCCAGCGCTCCGGCGGCAGTTCGATCTCGAACAACGGCCCATGAGAGGACAGCACCACGACGTTCTGCACTCCTCCGTCGACTGCCCGCCGCACAACCTCGCACACGGCGTCTGGTGCCTCACCCGGGGCGTCCGGCGTCGCCCCCGCTAAGAACATCCTGTCGAGGCCGACGAAGGCGTGCGGCGCCTCTGCCGGCCGACGGGATCGGTCGGGACTGCTCCGGGGACTCGCCCGGGTGGGACCACGGTGATCAACGTCGTCATTCCCCATCGTCGGCTGCAACGAGGCACAGGTGCTTGGGGGGCCAGGCCAGCTCAAGGCGTTCCTCATACTTCGCCATCAACAAGGCCCCCCACAAGCTCGTAACCACGCCTCACGAGCAGCCGCATGGGCAATGACTCGGAGTCCGCGCCGACCACGACGCGGCCGAGATCCTCCGCGCTGAGCACGAGCAGGGGTGGGGGGCCCAAACCCCTCCCAGATGTGCGGAGAGCCAGCCCCAACGGAAGTCGACACCAGGTCGAGTGACGATCTCTCGAGCCCACTTGACCTGTTCCCTGGAAAGTGACCGTCTGCCACTCCCTATCGGAGTTGATGGACCCTGCCCGCCGATCCCCAGCTCGCGTCGGCGGTCCACACGTCGGCGTCCAACCGTTCACCGAGAGCGAGGCAGAGCCGATCAGCCAGCGACAATCCTTCCCCTCTCCGCCATCGATGGGCTGCCCATTCGGCGTCGCGCTCGATGACCGATTCGATCGTGAGGTCGTAGCTGGCCAGCAGCGCCCGCACCAGGTCCCAGTCCCGACCGGCCGCTCGGATCTTCTGGGCGAGCTCCGACCAGTTCGCGGCGCCGCAGCTGGCGCCGCGCTCAAGAACGGTCTCAGCTTGGTTGCTGCCCTCGTCACCTTGGACGAATGCGAGGAGGACTGAGGCATCAACGACGCTCACGCAGCGTCCTCATTTGCGGCCGCCAAACGTCGCTCGGCGAGGAGTTCGCCGACAAGGTCGAGACCCGAGAGTTCCTGCCGAACCCGGTCACGGAGTTGTCGCTGGGTCACCAGGACTATCCCTGAAGGCGTCTCGAGCAGCACAAGAATCGCGCCTTCGACAAGCCCCGCTCGCTCGCGCACCTCAACGGGCACCACAAGTCGACCTCGGTCTCCCACGACTACTCTGTACGTACCACTCATGCAGCTATCGTACCACTGCAACATTCCCAGTGGGTTAGAGGCGTTGGTTGCCACCGGGAAAGCCTCAAGCTGCGGGCAATCTCCTTAAGATCCCACCCCGGGATTTCGGTGCCGGATCCGAATCTCATTGCCGGCGACGCCGGGCCCACGGTTCGCATCTGGAGGCACCACCTCCGGCAAGCGAAGACTTCAAACCGGGCTCCGAGCCCTCGGCTCCCGGCATTGGGCCCAGTTGGGCCACGGTGTCGCTCGGAGTCCGGGCAAGGTGGTACGGAACTCAGGTGGCCCCATTGGTGGGCTCCAGCACGATCGCCAACTGGCGGTGGAGCCAACCGTAAGCCCGGAGGGCCTCCGCTGG
>DAHVDN010000113.1 GCA_027313505.1 Candidatus Dormiibacterota bacterium | reverse complement strand
TCGGCGGTAGGGGAACACCGAGCCCACGCCAAGATTGCTGTTGAACCTGAACACGTGCTCCACCGAGTACCCGGCATCACCGGCAACCAGGTACGGGATGGAGTCGAGATTGGTCTGGGCGCGCCGGAAGACTGACTCGTAGGCGGCGTGCTCCTGTTGATCGGCGGGGATCAGGCGGCTGGTCAACGGCGCGTGGGTGAAGTGGTCGATGACCTCCATGTGGAGAAAGCCGTGCCACGCCTTGACCACCCTGCTTCCGCGGGAGTACGCCCTCACCCCGGCATCCATGTCCCTGGTGAACCACCAGTGGCCACCCGAGGTGAACCGGCGCCCCTTGCGCTCGTGGTCAACGACGCTGGCCCCGACCGGGATCACGCGCAGGCCCTCCACGGAGACTGCGGCAGCCACGTCCTCGACTGGCATCGCCGCCATGAGTTGCCGGGTCGCCTTGGCGGTCGCGGTGCCGACCCGCTGCATCCGGGGATTGCGCCGGCCGGTCTTGGCCGTCGGGCAATCGTCGTACGCGGTGCAGTCGTGCTGGGGCGCGGCGTGGGTCTCGGCCTCGCTGGCGTCCAGGTGCCACCAGGCGCCCACCCGCTGGTCCTTGGCCCTGGCTTTCTGGATCAGGATGGCCGCAGCCTCCTCGAAGGAATCCGCCATCCCCTCCATCTCCGTGAAGCGCAGGTGCACCAGTCGGTACGACGGGACCTGCGCGAAGTCGCAGGCTGCCCAGAGCGAGTGATCGGCCCGGACCCTCTGGTACCAGGGCTCGATGTCGGGTATCCGGGAGATAACAAAGGCCAGGTAGACCAGCGCCCAGTCTCCCGGCATCCGATCCGGGCCCCAGTCGTAGGCCCTGTGGCAGGCGGCCTGGAGCCTGGCCCGGATCTGAGGCATGCCCTTGACCATGGCGATCAGGGTGTGAGGAGAGGCGAGGGCGGGGTCGTCGGAGTACCGCGTGATCTCAGGCAGATGCTCCGGAACGGATCGTCGATTGAGCGTACTCATTCGATGCCCGCCTCGAGGCAGAGGTCGTGGAATCGTCCATGGCCAGTCATCGCACTCGGCCAGATCAGTTTCGGGTCCTTCCGGCAGGCGGCCATGTAGTGCTTCTGCCGTGGCAGAGACCCTTTGGGCAGGTGAGCCTCACCGTACCGGCGCAGGGAAGCCACGATCGCCTCCCGCGAATGTCGGAATGCCATTCGGCGGACTCTGGGCAGGGGATCCGGCAGCGGGGGAAGATCCCTCGACCGAGTGGCGCGCGCCGGGGTGAGCGCCCCGCGGAGGGAGCGGAGGTTGCGAGTCTCCGCTACCACGGTTGCCCACCCGCCACGGACCCTGGTGGTGGGGATGTCCCTGCGGCGGCACCACTCCAAAAAGTACCAGCTGTTGGGAAGCAGCCCGACCTCCTCGATGAATTGGTCGAGGGTGTCCGCCAGGGAGGGCACGGCTTGGGGCACCGGGGGGCTTGGACGCAGCTCCAGACCAGCCTCCTGGAGCGCCCCGGCCCAGGACCCGTAGACGCCGATCAGGTACACGCTACGTGGCAGGAGCAAGGGCCGGCCCCGCCGTCGCCCTGACTCGATCTCGAGTGTTTTCGCCGTTTCGTCGTATTCAAAGGAGGTCGGAGCATGGCTGATGCGGAGGGCGACGGCCCTCAGCGCACGGAGGCCATCGGCGGGACCCTGGGCACCCCATCCGGCGAAATGTGATCCATCCCACTGTCCCAGCACTCTGGTTCGACCCGAGCGCTCAACCATAGCCAGTTCCACCACCCGGCCCCACGTCAGTCCACAGCGCTGGCGGATCGCCTCGGCGGAAGGCAAGTCCACGCGGCCTTGCGCTTGGCGCGCGCGATCCCAGGCGGCCTTGGACATGGCTCGTGCAAGACCGGCATCCCCGGAAGTTTCCGTGAGAGCCACGTCGGCGACTCCGTCCAAGAGAGAACCGGGGCCCACGCGGGGGATGAATCGGCCGCGCGACCGGGTGGGGGCGGCCCCCACGTCCGGGGTCAGCTGGTCAGCCCAGTTACCCCTGTGATCGGCCTCGGCCGGAGCTGCTGGTCCTTCATCACTTCCAAGGATTCCATAAAGTTCCGCCAAGCGCAAATGGCGACGGAAGTCTGTTCGGAGGAAGTTGGGACTCGTGGTAGCATGCGACCCTCCCGGTCTGGTCACGCCCAACACAGCAGCTTCCTCGGTAGCCCTTGGTCAGCGGCCTCAGTCGAGGCCCCAAGTCTCGAGGTCGATCAGCTCGAGGTCGCTGACCGCGCCCGTGAGTCGGGCGAGTTGGATGGGCTCGAGGGGAGAGCTGGGGCAGAAGTCCACCAGGTCGCGGATCGATTGCGAGACCCGCTCTCCGGTTAGCTGGAGGAAGTCTCGGACTGGCAACGCCCCAGCCAGTTGTTCCACCAACCACGCCCGTCGGAGTCTCTCGATCGTGACGAGTACGTCGGTGCGGACCTTGGAGATCTCCGCTTGGAGGGCCTCGGCCAGTTGCTCGGGACAGGACGTCGGCACCGGGGCCCTCTGGCCGCGATCACCCACCAGGCTCCGGCCCCGCACATGCCGCGCCAGCCGCTGGAGTTCCTGGCTGAACTGGCACTTGACCGGTACCGTCCGCTCGAATCCAGGGCGCCGGAACGCGACCCAGGTTCCGGCGTCGCCGACGGTGGACACGTCCTCACCGTTGACGTATCGCATGTCCGCGCCGTTGGCTCCAGCTCCTCGGGCGAGGATGAACATGGCCGAGACGCGCCGGGACATGTCTGCTGGGGTGATAGCCTGCGCTGCGTCCCAGGCTGCGGAGACCTCCGCCTCTGACATCGGGGTGTGGCCGTAGGGGAGGGCGGCGCGACGCTGGGCGGGGGTCCGATCTGTGGTGACCATGGTTTCTCCAGAATGCGGTCAGCTACTTTCGAGACCATAGCATGTCGCTATCGGTCATGTCTAGTGTCTGATCAGAGCTGATTGGCATACACTCCACCGGCATGACTCGCGCGCACGATCCCGCTG
The DNA here is from genome assembly GCA_027313505.1 of Candidatus Dormiibacterota bacterium. Lineage (GTDB taxonomy): Bacteria > Chloroflexota > Dormibacteria > Aeolococcales > Bog-877 > AG-12. The sequence goes on along the minus strand of DAHVDN010000113.1, from coordinate 1,021 downwards.
ATCCTCTTCAGGCGATCGAAGAGCAACTCAGGGCCCTTCGAACGGAGGACGACAGCCTGGCTCAGAGCCTGGAGGACACCAGGGAATCCCGTCGCCGGCTGGCGGGCAAGATCAGGGCACTCGAGGCCAGCTTGAGTCTCGTCCGTGCCGGTGGCGAGTCCGAAGAGGCCGAGATGCACTCGGGGACCATCGCCGATGCCATCGCGGCACTCCTGAAGCGGAATGGAGAAATGCGGGCCAGCGAGCTGACCAGAGCCCTGCAGGAGGCCGGCAAGCTGCTGCGGACCGACTCCGCGTACGCCACCCTGTTCAAGACGCTGGCCCGGGACCAGCGCTTCGCAAAAGTGCCAGGGCGACGCGGGTACTGGAGGTTGGCATGAGCTTGATCAGTCAGTCGCGCGCAAAGTCCGACGGCCCGGCGCAGCTTGACACTCCCATCAAGAACCACGCCGCCTTCGTATGGAGCATCGCGGACCTCCTCAGGGGTGACTACAAGCAGTCCGAGTACGGCAAGGTCATATTGCCCCTCACGGTTCTGCGCCGCCTCGACTGTGTCTTAGAGAAGACCAAGGCATCTGTGCTCCAGCGGGCCGCCCAACTCAAGGGCCGTATCGAGAACGTAGAGCCGGTGCTGGAGAACGTGGCCGGGCAGCGTTTCTACAACACCTCCCCACTCGACTTCCGTCGGCTACTTGGTGATCCGGCCCAGCTTGCTGGCAACTTGCGTGGCTACATTGCCGCATTCAGCCCCGGAGCCCGGGCGATCCTGGAGAAGTTCGACTTCGACACCCAGATCTCTCGCATGGCGCGTGCGGACCTGCTCTACTTGGTGGTCTCCAAGTTTGCTGAGCTCGATCTTCATCCAGACGTCGTGAGCAACTTGGAGATGGGGTACCTATACGAGGAGCTCATCCGACGCTTCTCCGAGCTCTCCAACGAGACGGCTGGCGAGCACTTTACGCCTCGTGAGGTGATCCGCCTCATGGTCAACATCCTACTGGCGGAGGATTCGCAGGTACTG
>DAHVDN010000112.1 GCA_027313505.1 Candidatus Dormiibacterota bacterium | reverse complement strand
GACCACGGGGTTGTAGTGCAGGCAGTGATGACCGACAACGCCCGTGTCTACCGGACCTCCAGGGTGTTCCAGCGAACCTTGACTGAACTGGGCTGCGGGCAGCTGCTGACCCCCTTCTACCACCCCCAGGTGAACGGGAAAGTGGAGCGGTTCAACCGCACGCTCCTTGACGAGTGGGCCTACGCCCGCCCCTACACCAGCAACGAGGCCCGGCTCCGCTTGCTATCCGCCTGGCTGCACCGCTACAACTACCACCGCACCCACACCGCGCTTGGCGGCCTCCCTCCGGTAGCTCGTGTCAACAACCTACGTGGGAAGTACATCTAGGCGAGCGGGATGCTGAACGAAAGCGGTCCCGGGCCGACGGTGGAGGCGAAGCCTGATGCCTGGCACCACAACGCTAGTCATGTGCAGATGGGCGATCTTTGGAGGGAACAGCCACTGAACAAGTTGAATCCCGTTTTGCTGCCGCCACGGTAGGTTTTGCGGAAGCGACCTCGACTTAAGGAAGGAAATCCAGCGATGAATCTTTTTACCAAGCGCCTCGGGTTAGTGCTCGGAGGTGTAGTGGGGGTTGGTGCCATCGCGGCTCTGGCGATCGGAGCGAGCTTTGCTCTCTTTACGTCCACTGCGACGGGGGGTACCCAGACCTTCACCGCAGGCACGGTGAACTTGTACAACCCGATAACCGAGACTTGTACGGCCAATGTCAGTAATATGGAACCTGGGGACACCGCCACGTGCCAATTCCAGGTGGATTACAATGGCAGTTTGCCAACCTATGTCGGTGCGGAAGCCAGCGCCACGGGTGCACTCACGCCTGAGCTGTCGTTCACGATTAACGGCAATTCTCAGGGCACGGACCCCGTCCTCATCGGCAATAGTTACAGTGATGGCAGTGGTCCCTACACCGCATCTGTAGCGTACACGCTGTCCATTAACGCTGACAACCCATACCAGAACACATCCGCCGTCGTGACTGTCACGTTCTACGCGGTCCAGTGCTCGAACAACTGGGCTGGTGGGAGCGCAGCGAACGAGCAATGTGCGGCACCGGGCCCGGCCTCTTGGACACAAATTCCCATGAGCTCTGGCAATATCCTCAGCAGTGCAAGCCTGATCTATACGGCCAGCACGGTCGCGGGGGCAGGGGGCACGGGCTTTTGCCAGTACCCGAGCCCGGGCTCGGAAAGCCTGACTGGGGGTGGTACAGATTCGCAGACGATCGTACCTGGGGGAGTGAGCCTGTCCATTACGTCAAACGGGACCTCCTATGCCGACGACGGCTTCTACGTGCCGCTCGGTACCCTGGGAAGCTTTAGTGGGTACACCATTACCGGTACCGGGTCGGGTTTCGGCTCCAACCTCTGGTTCGGCAACTTCAATTGGACGGGCGGCAACCCCAACTGTTTCATCAGCGTCCCCCCGGGCAGCAACTACGGGCTTGGGCCCAGTAGTTCGGGGGGGACCCTGGCAGTCACCGGTGCGTCGAGCTTCTTCATGGTCGACGCGTCCGGGTCGTGCACAGCCGGCACCAATACCACCCTGGCGAACCTGCAGGGTGGTGCGTGCGGCATGACGTCCAGCACCCCCGTGTGGGTGTGGATCGGCATCACCTCACCTAACGGCGGCCCGCTAAGCACAACAATCACGTCCGCCTCGGCGAGCTAGGTATCGCTACGAGCTGACGAAGGGTCAGGTCGGGGCTGGCGGCCTCAGGCCGCCAGCCCCTAACTCGTGGCGCGGGACGGGTAATCGGACGGAGATCGAGAAGGCCTGAAAGTGGGGACAGCCCGTGGCGTAGCTTTGACGTGCGCATGAGTGCCGCATTGAGGACACTTTGCGTCGTCCGTCGCTGCCGGCTGCTGTCGGCCGCGCTGGCCGGCGGTGGCCTGCTCAGCGTCGGATTAGGGACGGTTGGAGTGTTGTCCGCGGCGCCAGTCTCCGCAGCCAGCCTCACCATATGCGGGAAGAGCGTATTGTTGGCGCCGGGGGACGCAGGCACCTGCACTTACACGATCAGGTGGTCGGGTGCGGGCACCTACCGGGGACGTGTGAACGTCGCGCTCGACGTGGCAATGAGTTCCTACGCAAGCGGCGTAGCCTTGGGTCACGTAGTCGGCACAGAGGCGCTCCTAGATGGAACTTCCGTGGGCCTGCAGGTGGCCATTACCGACAGCGCCGGCAACACATACGGCATCGGCACCGTCTCCTGCTTCGCAGCTCCGCCCCCCAGTGCCCCGGCCAGTCCGCCCAATGCGGCGTACTGCCGGAGTTCCGACGAGAACCAGGTGGTTGCCAGCTCGGAGCCAAAAGGGTACCGTGACACATTCACGGTGCACTGGTCGTTTCCGCTGGCGGCCGGCAACCAGTATCAGGGTGGTGGCGCCACCGTCACCCTGCGGGCTGTGCTCACCGGCAGCGCGTCGGGGGCCGTCCTCGGGGCCAGTGCCCAGCCCGGTGGAGTCGGTGGGGCTGGCACGCCAGACACCGGAGCCCAGCTGCCAGCGTATCTCCCCGAAGCCGTGATCGGGGTCGGGCTCGGACTCCTGCTAGCCGGCACTTGGCGCTGGAGGCGGGAGAGATGGCGGCCGGCTCGCTGAGCGGATCGCCATCACCTTCTCCCCAATCTCGGCTCCACCAGGCATGGCTGGCCGCGCCCACTTCCAGCTCCGTAGGGACCCTCCGCAAGTCCGGCTGGAACGGCTCCGTCAGCGATGAGGGGTCGGTCCGGCAGTATCCTGGGGCCGTAGGCGGTCGTTTGGGGCGGAGGTGTCGCCGATGGCAGCGGCAGGTCAGCGCGACGCGGGGGCCGACCTTCTACTCCCGCAGGCAGCCGTCCGCTCCGGCGCCGTGGGGACCCAGGAGGTCGCCCGCCTTCTGAACTCGGCTAGCGCCGACTTTCCCCGGTACGAGGTCCTGAAGGATCTCACCGACGAGCTGATCGACCTCTCGCTCAATTACCGCCAGAGCGGCCATCCCGGGGGCTCGCGTTCCAAGGTCCACCTCTTGCTGTCGCTGCTGCTGTCCGGTGCCATGCGCTGGGACCTGCGCCGGCCCTGGCTGCGCTTCTCCGACCGTTTCGTGCTGTCCGCCGGGCACACCGTGCCGCTGGTGTACGCCTCGCTTGCCCTCCTCAACGAGGGGCTCCGCGAGCGGCATCGGCGGACCGGCGAGGAGCGGTACGCCTTTCCGGATGAGGGGCGGTGGGCCCTCACCTGGGAGCACCTACTGGACCTCCGCCATCGCGGCGGGCTCCCGGGCCACGCCGAGATGTCCGGCCGTACCCTCTTCCTCAAGTTCAACACCGGGCCGTCGGGGCACGGGACAGCGCCGGCCGCAGGGGAGGCGCTGGCCTTGCGCCTGGCCGGGGCTGAGGAGGTCAAGGTCTTCGCCATCGAGGGTGAGGGCGGTCTCACCCCGGGTGGCAGCCACGAGGCCCGCGCCACGGCCTTCGGGCTGGGACTCTCCAACCTTGTCTTCCTTCTCGACTGGAACGATTTCGGCATCGACCCCCGCCCCCTCTCCAGCGTGGTGAGCGGCACGCCCTCCGACTGGTTCGCCCCGTACGGCTGGCGGGTGGTGGGCGCGGACCGCGGCTCGGAGTGGGATGGCGTCACCCGGGCGGTGCTGGACGCGGCAGTGGGGGAGAACCCCCTCGCGACCCCGACCGTGGCCTGGTTCAAGACCCGCAAGGGCAGGGGTTACGGCAAGTACGACGCCGCCAGCCACGGTACCCCCTGGCCCCTGAACGCCCCCCAGTTCTGGGAGGTGCGCCAGGGCTTCATGGAGAAGTACGGGGTCGAGTACCAGGGAGTGGGACAGGCAGCGCCCGAGGATCCCGCCGCGCGCCGGGAACAGGCGCGAGCAAACCTCGACGTCGCCCTGTCCGTGCTGCGGCGGGACGGGGACCTGGTCGAGTGGCTCTCGGACCGGCTGGTGGAGCTCGGGGATCAGGTGCCGGAGCGGATCCCGGGAGCGCAGCGGATGGGCGGGTCCCAGGTCTTCGCGGACAAGCGCATCTTCGACGTTCGGGAATACCCCGCGTCCCTCTGGAAGAAGCC
>DAHVDN010000111.1 GCA_027313505.1 Candidatus Dormiibacterota bacterium | reverse complement strand
CTGTTTGCGTGTACGCGCGAAAGAAGTCGATGACAGCCTTCTGAAGGTTCAAAGGTGGCCAATTGATCCAACCCAGCTGGGCGACGAATGGTCGGTCCTTGTAGGAAGCGAAGACGCTCTCCACGTCGACATCGCTCAGGTCCACAAGGGTCGGCAAACGATCCTGCGTGAACTGGTCTCTGAGATCGTCCAGCTTCTGAGAAGCCTCTGCCACGCTGACGCCAGGGCGTTTGCCGCGGAGCATCCCGACCGCCTGGGCATCCCACCATCCCCACAAGAGCTCCATGAAGAGGTCCTCGTGGCCCTTCGGCAGCACCCAGATCAGTTCGCGTCTTACGCGCGCATCGACATCTTCCAGATACGGCTCTTGATCAAGGACGGAGATCCTCTCGACAAACGCCTGCCTTCCCGCGTCGCCCAAGCCCAAGAACTGCTCGCGAGCCCTGCGGGTGGTTGTCGACGTCGAGTCCTGAGCCGCCTTCGTCAGTTTTGCTATAGCGGCTGGGACGTCGCGGGATCGAGGCCGCAGGGCGTACGCCGCTGAGGACATGGGGGCCTCATCCGTGGACACGAGGTGGAGGAGCGGGCCAGCTGGATCGCTTGGCATCGCTGTGTCCAGCCAAACCTGAAGCGTTCTCCAGATGTCGTCACCCATGTCATTCAGCGTGCGGTTCGTGACTTGGTGGTGCTTCGTCTGAAGCAGGTCTGTCGGGGAGCCGCTCTCCTGCCAGGCAACGTCATCGTGCATCTCGATGCTGAGAGTGGCATCCGGACGATCGGGGCCGGTACGCAGCATGGCGAGAAGACTCCACCAGGTCTGGTACTGGTAGCCCGCGGCGCTGGCGGCCGCTGAGTGCGGACTAGTCACACGGGCCTCGACGGCGCGTTGCTAGCTGGCATGCGCTGAAGACACCACTCGCCCTGGCTCACCGGTCCCACCTTTGTACCTGAACTCTCGCTAGACAACACCTGGGGAGAGTAGAGCTTGGGATTTGGCTTGCGGGAGTCCGCTGAGCAGGCGATCAGTGGTGCTCGGCCGGGGCCGTCAATCGCACCGGGTACGACTGCGCCCTCATCTGTGCTTAGGGCTGCTCCTCCTTGAAGAAGAACACTCCATTGGCGTCTTCGATGGCGTATTCCTCCCCTGGCCACGCCTCGTAAGCCTCCACTATCGCGGCAGGGTCTCCCCACTTCTTCATGTGGGCACCATCTGACTCGGTCCGGATGATGTAGCCGACCGGGCACTCGCAACTGGTATGGAACACGTGTTGTCGGCCTGTGCGCAGTGTCTCGCCTGCCAGCGCCGCAGGATAGAACGCCTCGTGCTTGCCGCAGTAGAGCGGCAGGCGAATCAGGTCGCCGCCTTCGAGCTTGCTCGGTGGGAGCTCGGTTGCAGGCTTGAACGGCGACAACTGGACCCCCTTCTCCTGGACTACAAACGTCTTCGTCTGATTCATCCGGTCCACCGTGTCGTCGTCCGCGAATCCACGGGCGGGCCAGGGGAACGTGTCCTGTGGCGGCCAGATGTCCAGAAATCCCCACTCCGTAACCAGGTCCACCTGCAGCGCTGGCGTGGTGAACCGAACGCCCTGGACCACGAGCTTGCCCACAACCAGGGTGATCGCATAACCAGAGGGGATGTCCGGCGGAGAGCCGGGGCCTTTGGCCTCGATCACGAACGGCGTCACCCAGACCGATGCTCCCCGCCGGTCGCCGGTATAGGTACCGATCCAGTACTGACTGAAGGGAAGCGGCTCCATCCGGTCGCGCTGCTCATAGAGGGCCGTGTACTCAGTCGGAGGGACGCCGTAGCCGGCGAGCCTGGCGTCATCCGACGAGATCAGCATTGAGACCAAGGCCGTCTTACAGGTCCACGCTGCAATCAAGGCCTGGTCCTCGTACGGAATGCGGCGTCCTTCACCGCGAATGAGCGGGGCAAGGATGGGCTTGGCTGCGCCCTCCAACTCACTGAGCCACCCACTGTTGCAGTTGCCGCAGACCATCCTCACCGTGGTCCGGAACGGCTTCGAAGTCCACTCACGAGGCAGCACATTGATCGGGCCGACGTGGTGGATCTGCGGTTCGAACTCCAAGCCGATTTCGGTTAGCCAGTCCGGTAGGACGTGCTCGCGGGTCAGGTCTGATTCAGACCCGCAGAAGACGCATTGCCGAGCCATTGTGCTGTTCCACCCCGTCGACGCCGGACGCCGTGCCCGACTCGTCCAATCTATGTCCCTGGCGGAAGAAACTGGCCAGCTGTTCCTGGAGACCATTTCCATGACAACCTCGCCAGGACCGAGGTCACCGGTTGCGGGCAGACGGACCCAGCGGGCTTCGATGTCGGCGTTGCGCACCATCTCGGCGAGCGCCTGGCCATTGGTCACCATGAAGAAAGCCGCCAGGGTCGCCGATGATCCGGGCACAGGCCACCGGGTTCACGGGGGTAGGCGGCGAACGGCACACGGTTCGGATCCTGGGAGACGAGGTCCAGGCTGGTTGCAGCTACGAGCGGGGCCGAATTCCGGTGCTGAGTTGGTGCTGACATGCGCCTAGTTATCAGGCCATCTACCTGCGGAAACTACACGCACCTCCACGAACTTCACCATTTTCGAGGCACGTCGGAGATCCAGCGCATGATCATCGGAAGGGCCGTCACGGGGCTTAACGTGCGGTAATAACCGGCGGCGCGACACTAGGCGAGAAATCGCTCGGCGGGTCTCGGAAGTGCCCTGGCCAGCACCGAGGCGGCCCGCGGACACCGCCGAGTGATCAGAACGCGGTGCTTGCCAGCCAGCCGTTTACCACGGCGCTGTCCCGGAGGCCTTTGTCCCGGCTCTGCGGGGGAATGGACTGAACCAGGCGACTGACACGGCTGGATGGCCCCAGCGGCGGATGCGAAGGCGGGGAAGCATCCCGGCGATGCGGAGGACGAGTCATGAAGATCGCAGATGTGTACGTTCCCGATGTGCGCACGTGCAGCCGCCTGGCCCCACTGCCGGAGGCGGCCAAAGAGATGGCAGATGCCGGGATCGGTGCTCTTGCCGTTGTTGATGAGGCTAACGGCCTGGCCGGCATCATCTCCGAGCGTGATCTTGTGCTGGCGCTGGCGGATGAGGACAATCCGGGCAGCGTGAGCGCTGGCGAGTACGCCACGGCAGACGTCGAGACTGCCCGGCTTGAGGAGGAAACCTCCGATGTAGCCCGCCGCATGCTCGACGCTGAGATCCGGCACCTGCCGGTTGTGGAGCACAACCGGGTTATCGGCATGATCTCCATGCGCGACCTGCTCGCCCTTGAGACCAGGATGTAGCCCGGCCCGGCGCCAGTCCCGGCACAGAACGCCCCATCGGCCTGCGCCGGCCAAGGCCCTGGAGCCGTTGTGCACCATTGTTCTGGGGTGCTGGTGGCCTGGACCCGTAGCTTCGCTGGCTGCACGCAGTGCCTGGAAAACCCGTGCACTAGTGGCTCGTTCCTGCGGGTCAGTGCCATCGCTTCACTGATCGGGCAAGATCACCCGCTCGGTGGAAGGAGCCAGACCGCTCTCCGGACCCTGGGTCCTCAGGGTGACGGCCCTACGCTGGCCGAGACGGTGGCCGAGATCCGGGCGACCCGCCAGGCGTCGTGATCATCGTTGAAGCTTCGGCGATGGTCCATGCACTTGTAGCCGAACGTGCGAACCCTGAGCTGCTGGCCGCGCTGGCGGATGAAGACCTGCATGCGCCAGCTCTGCTGGACTTCGAGGTGGCAAGCGCCCTGCGGGGCCATGCCATCGCCGGGAAGCTTGAGCAGGTCAGGCTCGACGAGGCCGCCGGGGACTTCTCCGCTTTCCGCATCGAGCGGTATCCGATGACAGCCGCACTCGGCCGCCCCGGCGGGAGATGCGGTCGCGTCCGGCTCGGCGGTGTCGTCGCTTCCAGGACCGGCTGACCGACGCGATGCTTCGCTGCTACTTCGGCGCCCTCGTCTCTGGCCAGCCAGCGTTTGTCCGCAGCGTGCATGGCAGGGTGCCTCTCGCGGTTCAGCGTGCGGTGGCTCGGTGCAGTGTCCGGGTGGTGCCCGCGATCCTGGTGAGGCTGACGGCCACGGCGATGAGCAGGACCGGGGTGGGGGCTGGGGCGGCGGTCAGGGCGACGGCGACGGCGGTGGCGT
>DAHVDN010000110.1 GCA_027313505.1 Candidatus Dormiibacterota bacterium | reverse complement strand
GGGCTGCTGCGGGGTCGTCCCACGCCCCATCTCGGCCCAGGTCCAGCTCTAGCTCCTGGGCGCGGCTCTCCTTTCCGGAGAAGTCAAAGATGCTCCTTGAGCTGCAGGGCGCGCCGGTGGAGATCCGTGGCCTCGTCGTGCAACTCGCTCATAGGCCGAGTGTACGCAAACGGGCACACCGGTCGGCGCAGGGAGATGGCACCGCGGGGTGGGGAACCCGTTACCGGGGCGCCACCGTCGGCCAGTGAAGGGGCGACATACTCCCCTGGTGCACCGAAATCTCCAGCAGCTTCGGAGTGACCCCGTCAGCGCCGAAGCGCTCTCGCCCCCCGACACCGTCGGGAAGGAGGGTAGTCGTGCCAGCCTCAGCCCGAGGCGCGGCCCAGGCTTTGAGTCCCACCTACGACGCGCCGAGGCGGTGGACCGCGGGTCAAGTCGGATCTCCGTGCATCCCGAGTCTGGCCCCACTAGCCGCCTGTTTATGGAAGTTGTCGGCCCGCCGACGCCAGAAGCACCAATGTCCGACGGTGCCGCTGTCTGGGGTCCGCGGTCCGCGGGCATCGAGTAGACAACCAGCCGAACGAGCATCGTGCATTCTGAGGCGAGGGACGCGGGGCACCTGCAGACCGCCGCCGCTGAACCACTTGTGGCGAGCGGCATCAGCATGGTCGAACTGAGACAGCGCGCCTGGCAGGGGATCTTTTCAGTAGCTCTCTGGGTGGTCCTGTCACTCGTGGTCAGCTTTGCCCCCCTCCCGCAGTGGGCGGCGATGTGGTTTCCGATACCGGTGCTGCTCATCGCCGGCGACGCAGTAGGCCCATCTCCCCTCTTCGTCCGGCACAATTTGGGCGTCACCCGCGGCACCTACGCAATCGCGGAAGTAGCCGTGATCCTCGCCGCCCTCTACTTCGGAGTGGGGGCTCTTCTCAATTCGGCACCCCGGTCCGATCAGCCGCTGACCTTAGCGTGCGCTGCTCGCGACCTCGTTCGGGGAATCGACCCGTATAGCACCTTCGAGCCTCAGTGCCTACAGGAGCTTCACTACACCGGCGTCGCGGTCACCCCGCTGATGACCGGCCCGTTTGCCAAGGATCGGTCATATCCCTCCAACGCGCAGCTGATTAGAGCGGTGCGTCAGGATCAGGCGGAGGGTCGTGGAGCGGGCTTTCCGGCCTTCGGCTACCCACCCGAGGCCACCCTGCTGTTGGTTCCGGTCGCATTTGCAAGCTGGACTTGGATCTCCTTGTGGGTGGCAGCCATCAGTTGCACTTTGGCCCTGGCCATGTGGCTCCCCCGACCGAGAGTGCCGCGGGCTCTGATCGCCTGGCAACTGGTGGCACTGGCGATGGTGTGGATCCCCTTCCGCTGGAATCCGGAGATTATCGCCTACCTCCTCCTAGGCTGTTCGTTCGCCCTTATCAACCAGCGACGAGTGAGCCCGATCGCCATGGCGGCTGCTGTCCTGACTAACCCCCTGTCGTGGCTAGCGGGGCCAGTCTACATAGCCATCACGGCCCGGGAGCCCGGGTTTCGACCTAGAATGAAGTGGCTCAGCATCTCACTCGTGGTCGGCCTTCTACCGTGGTACCTGTGGGATCACAATCTTCCAGCTGAACTGTGGCGATTCGTCACTCTTCGGGAATTTCCACTGGGTGCCTCGGTGGGAACGCTGCTGCCTCTGTCGAGCGGTGCGAAGCCAATACTGACGGCCGCCTTTGGAATCCTGGCTCTTTCTGCCGCCGCAACCGCCTGGCTGAGGCCCCAGCTTAGGTGGGCGATGGCAGTCGCCGTCTGGGGCGCGTTCTTGGTGAGTTGGCGCGCACCCATCTACTACTACGTTCCGATCCTGTGGCTGACTCCCGCTCTCCTTGCCGGCATCGCAAGACTTAGCGCAGAGGGGCCCACGGCCAGAAATCGCCGGACCGCCGCAGCGATCCATGCCTGATCCGCGAGTTGAATGGCATGCGCCAGGTCCTTGCGCAGCCTTCTTGTCACAGAGGGCATACCCTCGAGCTCATTTCCTCTCTCGGGCCGTGCTCCCGCATGCCTCATGCGTGCCGGACTCGACAGATCTCCGGGTGGGCTCTCTCAAACCGCCCCCTCAGGCTATCCAAGGTTGCTCTGCCGTTTGTCTTTAGGTTCGGTGTCCTACTGACGCTAGTAGTGTGGATGACTTCCAATCCACCCGATGCGGCGCCGAACGAGCAGATTCAGTAGGTCAGGGCCGCTGGCCTCAGTCAGGGAGAGTGGGTCGGTAGTCCTATCAACTTCCCTCGGCAGCCAAACCAGAGCCCTGCGCAATGGCACTTTGATCAAGAGATGGCCCCGGGGTTCCAATTGCCGACTCGTCCCGCACTCGCCCCGATGGCAGAGTCCTACGCCTTCCATCCATCTATCCCAGCAGCTTGTGAACGTCTGACGACCCAACCAACACCGAGGTACCGAAGCTACGGCGCCCTAATTCCATCAACCTTGTGCCTCGTCCACGCCAGGGTTCTGACAGCCGCGGCCAACCACGACTACCGCGCCGTCTTCTGGCTGTCACCTGCGGTTCTGCTCGGAGCCATGAGGAGCAAGCGAGCTGCGACCGGGCTGAGCTCCGCCCTCTCGTCAGGAAACAAACCTCAGGTGGCTGCGCCGCCGCGGGGGCGGTAACTCACCGACCTTGCGGGCTTCGGCCCGGCGGCCGACACCCGCTTTGCCAACGGGTCGGCACCAGATAGGCAGCAGAATGCGATCGACCGGACCTGCGACCCTGCACTCCCAGCGGCACGAGGCGTAGGCACCGATCCTGGCAGCTCCCGCGGGCTCCACGCTGTGCGGATGGGCAAGCGGCGAGCTCAACCTCCACCCGCAAGGCTCGGCACCCACAGGATCCGGCTGTCGCCTACGGCTGCCTGCCTCCAGGGCAGCTTGGAGATCGATGCCGCAAGAGCCGATGGCGTGCCCGGGGTCATCACCACCGCCTCGACGCGGTGCTGCCGGCAGAATGCCGCCAACTGGGCGCCGAAGTCGCTCCGGGTCGGCACTCTCCCATACAACTCCGCGACCACGACGCTCTGAGCGAACGCGCTGGGTACGAAGCTGAGATAGCCCCCTGAACCCTGAACCGCCCCGGGTTTCGTAGAGACTCTGGTTAGTGAGAAACCGCCGTCCGGACTAGCCTGCGGTCATGGTAGTAGATGGCCTCGAACTCTGCGGGCGGGGTCATCCCCAGCTCGCCGTGGAGGCGGCGCTGGTTGAACCAGTCGAGGTACCCCAGCGTGGCGTGCTCCACATCTTCCAGCCCCCGCCAAGGTCCGTCTTTGTGGATCAACTCGGTCTTGTAGAGCCCGTTGAAGGATTCGGCCAGGGCGTTGTCATAGCTGTCACCTCTGGAGCCCACCGAAGCCACGGCGCCGGCAGCGGCCAGGCGCTCGGAGTAGCGGACAGCCAGGTACTGGACGCCACGGTCGGAATGGTGGACCAGCCCCCGGAGCTGCTCACCCCGCCGTGCCCAGACAGCCATCTCCAGGGCGTCCAGCGCCAGCTCGGCTCGGAGCGATCTGGAGGCCTGCCAGCCCACGATGAAGGCGACGTAGACCCAGCCGGAGTGTGTCTTCACGTACGTCAGGTCGGCCACCCAGAGCCGGTTGGGAGCAGCTGCCACGAACTTGCGCCGTACCAGATCATCCGGGCGCTGGTCTTCCTCGTCGGCCAGCGTGGTCCGAGGCGTCTTGCCCCGTACCACCCCATGCAGCCCCAGGGCGCGCATCAGCCTCTCCACGGTGCAGCGGGCCACCTGGTGGCGGCCCTCGCGACGCAGCTGGGCCCAGACCTTGTCCGCTCCATAGACGCGGAAGTTCTCCCTCCAGACCCTCTGGATCTCGGGCTTCAGCTCGCGGTCCCGCAGCTCCCTTGCCGAAGGCGCTCTGCTCTCCACGGCGTGGTAGGTGGAGAACGCGAACTCGAGCACCCGGCAGATGGGCTCCACGCCCCACAGCTCCCGATGTTCCCCGATGAACCTCACGACTTCGGCGCTCGGGGGTCGAGCTTCCGAGCGAAAAAAGGGGATGCCGCTCTCAGGATTACATTGGCTCGCCGCAGCTCCCGGTTCTCCCGCTCCAGCTCCCGGATCCGCTCCCGCTCCGTCGTCGTCACCCCGCTTCGCAACCCTCCGTCCACCTGGGCCCGGCGTACCCAGCGGCGCAGCGTCTCGTTGGTCATGCCCAGTTTGGAGGCGATCGAGGACAATGCCGCCCACTCCGACGGGTACTCACCCCCGTGG
>DAHVDN010000010.1 GCA_027313505.1 Candidatus Dormiibacterota bacterium | reverse complement strand
TACAGCACCCGGATTAAAGTGGCGCTCAACTCTCAGGGCAGCACTGCAGCCCTTGGGAGCAGCTGCGCCAGACCCAGAGGGCCGGCTCCGCGGGGAGCTGGGCGTGGTTCCACCCGCAGAGGTCGAAGCTGCCCATTACCATCATGAGGCTCCAGCTCAGCTGGTTGTTTCACACTAACCCGAGTCTCTACTAAACCCGGGGCGGTTCACTTCGGTACCACCGTTGCCGCTTGACCGGTACCGATCGTGACAGCCCCGAACCGCACCCCAACCTGGGCGTCCGGCATCTCTGCTCGCCGAACTGACAGCGGCCACGTCATAGTCCCGGCGCCCGCCCAGCGGGATTTCTACCGTCCGTGGGCCGGGAGATTTGCTGACCGCCTACTGGGATTTCCTACTGTCCGTTGACACGAAACGCACCCTCCGTGGACGGACCTATCAGTGATCTGCCGTTCTCCCATCTGGCACCCACCTGAGGTCAAAACTGGGGTCAGCCATGTCCATGAGCATCGCCTACCGTCGCGAAATGGACTATTTTGATCTCAAAACCCGGAGCCGACTGGGAGATTCGAACTCCCGGCCAGCGGTTTACGAAACCGCTGCTCTACCACTGAGCTACGTCGGCTTGCGGTGGCCCAGTCTATCAAGACTCCTGAACCGGGCCCCGGAACTGGTGCGGCCTGGTTCAGATCCCCGTCATCTGGTCCGAGGGCAAGCTGGCAGGTGGCCAAAACTCACCACCACCACCCGACTCTTGGAAGTCAGGCTCCCCGGCATGACCCCCAACCCCGACACTACACCGAAGGCCCTTGGGACACACACTCGGCCCAGCCACCCCCACCGGAGATCCACAGCACACCAAATGGGCTTCCTAGGACTGTCGGCCCTAGCCGCGTCACCGCTTCGAATCACACCTGTTTCGGGCCATGAGCAACTCGTCTTCTGGGTCGAACTGGCCGCCTTGCTCTCCCTGGCGGTCGCTCTCGGCCGGCTTGCCGCCCGATGGGGACAGCCCCCGGTTGTGGGGCAATTGCTCGCTGGCGTGGTGCTGGGTCCGACCGTCTTCGGACAGATTTGGCGCTCCGGATTTGCGTGGTTCCTCCCCAGCGGGGACTTGGTTCAGTCCTCACTCCTCCTTGCCATCAGCACCTTGAGCCTCGCGGTGCTTCTTCTCACAGTGGGGTTCGAAACTGACATCACCCTGCTCAGACGGCTAGGACGGCCGGCATCCTGGGTCACGACAGGAAGCTTGCTCATCCCCGTGGGAGCAGGGATTTTGGTCGGGTTGGCGCTGCCGGTCTCACTGCGCGGCCCATCCGGAGGGGCGGTGTCGTTCGCCTTGATCGTGGGCGTAGCATTGGGCGCCTCCTCTTTGCCGGTCATCGCAGAGATCGTGGCTCACCTCGGGGCGACCCGCCGGGACTTCGGGCAGATCACTCTTGCGGCGGGTACGGTGAACGACGCCGGTGCGTTTCTACTGATAGCGCTGGCGGTGGCGGTCTCGGGGCAGGGAGCCCTTTCTCAACTTGCCAAGGTGCTCATCGGGCTGCTGCTACTGGGGGCGCTGGTTTACATCTTTGGCCAGACCGTAATCGACAGGCTATTGAGGTTGGCAAGGGGTGGGGGCCCTGATCACGGAACGCCGAATACCCACCCTTCCCTGGCGGTCAGCCTGGTGGTGGCGATGGTCGCTGCTGCACTTGTTCAGTTGATCGGGATTGAGGGAGCGATAGGCGCTTTCGTCGCCGGCGTGGTCCTGGCCCGGTCTCGGTTCGGCGACGCAGAAACCTTTCGCTTCCTATCTCAGCTGAGCTCGGTATTTTTTGCTCCCCTCTATTTCGCCAGTGCGGGCCTCGAAGCCAATTTGCTCCTGCTTCGCCAGCCGGAAACTGCCCTGGTGTTCGGGTGCCTGGTGGTCGTCGGCACCACTACCAAGTTTTTTGGATCCTACCTGGGGGCCACCTTGGGTGGGTTACCTAGGCTCGAGCGAGTTGCCCTCGGGGTCGGGCTGAACGGACGGGGCACCGTCCAGGTGATCGCCGGCACGGTGGGAATCGGGGCCGGAATAATTGGTGGTGGAACCTACACCGCCATAGTGGCGATGGCGCTGGTCACCTCCCTGGCCACTCCCCCTTTGCTCCGCCGCGTCATCCGGCGCTGGGAGGGCTCTCCCGCGGAGCGCGCCCGTCTCGACCTGGAGGCGCGGTTTGCGGCCCACATCATGGTCAAACCGGGAAGGGTGCTGGTGGTCGCTGACAACGAGGTTGCAGGAGTAGCGGCCCTCCAGCTTGCCGACACGACATGGCCCACCGACGCCCAATTCACGGTCATCTACTGTAGTGATCAGCCGAGCTTCTCCCGAGCAAGCCTCGACCCGCGCAGCTCTCGAAGCGTCGACTGGCAGTCAGTTGAACGACGCGAGGTTGACAACGCAGTCAGGTCAGAGTTGAAGCTCGGGTCCGTCGCCCTTGTGATTGGGTCCGGGCCTCCACGGGCCACCGCCAATGTTCCGTCCACACTCTTGACCGACCTGCTGGCCGTGGCCCAACTGCCTATCGTGATCGTCTTCCGCGACGACTCGCGGCACGCTCCGGAATCGCCGCCGATTCCTCGTCAGCTGCTGGTGACGATATCGGAAGGACGCCCATCCCGCGCCTCTTTGGAGTTCGGGTACAGTCTGGCGGAGCGGACTGGGGCCCAGGTCAGACTGCTGCGAATCGATACATCCTCTCGCCGCTGGCGCTCCTTTCGCATTGACCGGGGCGTGCTGCGCCGGCTCGGGCGGAGGAGGCAGCGCTCCGCCGAGGAACTTGCGCTTGAGCAGGCGATGAGTCAGGCAAGGGCCTATGGGGTTACTGCGACAGCGGAGCTCAAGACTCGCGGTGACTACGCCAAGGGAGTGGCCACCAGCGCTGCGCAACAGGACCTCGTGATTCTCGGCGTGCACCCGGTGGCGACTGCGGAGGGGCTCTATTTCGGGCCCGCGGCCGAGTTGCTATTGGAAGCGACCCCAGACCGATGCGTATTCATCGCAGTTCCCGACTGATGTGCGCTGGTCTTTGGTGCCGCGGACCGACCCGCGGGAGAGGGCTCTTCCGCTTCTGGGCCCTAAAGAACCGGTCCGGATTCGGTCGGATCTACATTGGACGCTCAATGACTACCGCTTACTGCCAGCCGCGGTCAGCCACTGACATCGCCTATCCGGGAGACTGGCCCTGGTTATCAGTTCGGTGGCGGACCGTCAGAATGGGCCGAATCCCCCCCTAGACTCTCCTGGTGACTCAGCAAATCCGCCAACTGGTTCCTGACTCTCTCAGCCATACAGTCTTGCGTTGGGCGGGTGAAGAAGGGGCTAGCTGGCTTGCCGGCCTAACGGTCACCGTAGCGGGACTCCAAAGCCGTTGGGACCTGACGCTGGAGGGACCTCTGCGGGGAGGGTCCTGCTCCCTAGTTCTCCGAGTCAGTTCCCCCTCGGTGGGGCCGGCTGTTTTGAAGGTGCCGTTCCCGGACCCCGAGAGCCGCATGGAGCATGCAGCACTCCTCGCTTACGCGGGAGACGGCGCCGTAACCGCGCACGCCTTCGACCCCACCTCGGGGGCCATGCTCCTGGAACGGATAACGCCCGGTGAGTCCCTCGGAGGTTCCCGCCCACTTCCCGAAGCGTTGGAGGTGGCCGGTACGCTCCTCGCCCGGCTTCGCCGACCGGCGCCTCCTGGACTAGAGTTCGAGTCGGCCAAGCTGGCCCTTGGGAGATGGGCCACCAACTTCCGCGAGAACTATGGTGTCGCCGGCGAGCGCTGGCCAGAGCTTCCCGTTGAGGAAGCAGCTGAGCTTGCCGACCGGTTGGCCTTTGCTGCGTCGGTGGAGCTGCTGGTTAATCGCGATGCCCATCTCGGCAACTTCCTGAGCGCGGAGCGTGAGCCATGGTTGCTGATCGACCCCAAGCCCATGCTCGGCGACCCCGCCTGCGATGGAGGGTTCCTCCTACTTGACGTGATGAAGCGCCTGCCCCGGTGTTCTCCGAAAATCGTTGCTGCCATTTTGGACAGGCTCGCGGCCTGTCTTGAGTGCTCCAGTGCCGACCTGCGGGCTTGGGCTCTGATCCGTGCGGTCGAGAACGTCTCCTGGGCGGACGGGGTGGGGGCCGACCCGCGAAGTTGGATAAGCAGAGCCGTGGTATTGGCACGGCTCTGACTTGGCGAACAGTTGTCCTCTCGGCCCCGGCCATCCCGGGGCCAGCTGCCCCAACATCCACCGAGGGCAGCTGGCCGTCAGGCGCTCAGGCTGGAGGCCCGCTCGCCAAGGTGATGGTCGCCGACTGCTGCGCGTCCGCAGCAGTTACCCAGCCCAAAGAGACGGACTGCCCGGGCTTGTCAGCTTGAATGGCCGTGGTCAGGGCGCTGACCGAGCCGATCGACTGGCCCCCGAAGGAGGTTATGACGTCGCCTGCCACCAGCCCCGCCTGGGCGGCCGGCGTTCCCGGCACTACCGCTGTGATTAAGGCACCCGCGCTGACTGGAGGGCTGTAGCCAAAGCCCCCAAAGAAACCTCCAGAACTTCCGGCACTTGGGATGTCTTCAACATCGACCCCGAGGAATGCCGGAGTTCCAATCTCAATCCTTGGGCTAGCCTGGCCCTGCTGGATCTGGCTTGCGATGGACAGCGCCACATTGATGGGGATCGAGAATCCGACATTGGAGGAGGTCTGTCCGGCACCATTGGTGGCGGCAGCCGTGTTCATGCCGATGACCTGGGCCTCGGAGTTGACCAGCGGGCCACCGGAGTTGCCGGGACTTAGTGGGGCATCGGTCTGGAACAGCCCGACCAGGTTCTCACTTGACCCGCTTCCTGAGTTGGATGCCGTGATCGACCGATTGAGCGCCGAAATGGTGCCCTCTGTCACGGTTGGGGATCCCGGCAGGTCAAGCGCGTTCCCGATGGCGATAACCGGCTGTCCAACCTTGACGGTGGTGGAGTTGCCCACGCTTACCGGATGCAGTCCGGAGACGTTCTGAAGCTGGAGCAGCGCCACATCCTGAGTGGGGTCGGTCCCGACCACCTTGGCCTGATATTTTGGCCCCGACCCGTCCACTTGGGCCACGATGCTGGTTCCGCCGGCGATCACATGGTTGTTCGTTAAAACCTCTCCGTTTGAGGTCAGGATGATCCCGGTGCCGGCGTCCACCGCCCCGGTGTAGGAGTTCGTTGATGTGATGTCTACCACTCCCGGGTCCACCTTGGCGACCACCTTAGACACGTTGACCTTGCCCACTGTGCCTGCGGAAGATGGCGAAAGGCTTGCGGGAGTTGGCACCGCCTGCGTGGCGACAGTTGGAGCGGTCTTCTGCGCGGAACCCAGCTCGTAACCGGAGAACCCTGCGGCGCCAAGCAGGACGACGGCAGCAGCGCCGGTCGCCGCCCAGCGGCCGGAGCGCCCGGACCAGCCAAATCGAGGCGCTCCCGCGGCTTGATCCGTGACCGCGGCAGAGGGTGGCTCGTATCCTCCGCTCTCACCCTCCATGGAAGTGGGCGACGGACCAGCCGGTGGGGACCAGCCTGCCGTCGATCCCAGCGGATCTGTTGGCATCGCGTTTTCCGGGCCCACCGCCGCTTCATGATTGTGCTGACTCTGATCGTCCATGGCTGCATTCACCTCGTTGAGACTACCGGCCTGACTGGGCATCACTCAGACCCCAATCTGCACCCTGGACCTTGGAAGTTTCTGCGAAAAAGCTGAGTCCAAACCTTGAGTTGTCGGGACCTACCTCAAGTTAGCTCAACCTCGTCCCCGACCGATCACCGGCGGTCACCCCCTTTCGGCGGTGGCGACCACAACCTCTGCTGCGTGACCCTCGGGCTTCACCTCGGTCCACACCCGTTCCACCAGGCCCTCCGCATCTACGAGAAAGGTGGTGCGGGCTATCCCCATGTATTCCTGGCCGGCGTACTTCCGTACTCCCCAGACGCCGAACGCCTCAGCCACCGCGTGATCCGGGTCGGCGAGCAGCGGCAACCCTGGTGCTCCACAGCTGTCCGCGAACGACGTCTTCGCCGCTACGTCCCCCACCGAGCAGCCGAACACCCGCACCCCCCGCTCCGCCAGCTCCCCCATCACCTTGCCAAACTCCCTGGTTTCAATGGTGCACCCTGGGGTGTTGTCCTTGGGATAGAAGTAGATCACCCACCGTGTCCCCCTGAGTTCTGGGGCGACCACCGTCTCCCCCGTCCCCGACTCCAACGAGAAATCGGGAATCGAGTCACCAACTTTCAACATCGCGAACACCTCCTAATTTTCCGACTGGATACGAGCGTACCGCGGTTCTGGGTGCCGGAGGTCACGACTCTTCGAAGGCCAGGCCGTGAGCCGCCGCGACCCGTTCCAGCGCCACCAGGTATCCGACTGCTCCAAAGCCTGCGACCAGAGCCCAGCAGGCGCCAGCGACCAGGTCAAGGTGGCGGAAAGGCTCCCTTGCCTGGGGATTTGACAGGTGCACCTCCACCGCCCGAATTCCGACAGCGGCGATGGCGTCCCTGATCGCAACGCTGGTGTGAGAATAGCCCGCCGGGTTGATGATGAGCGCGTCAGCCCATGCAGCCGCCCCCTGGATGAGGTCGACCAACTCACCCTCCGAATTTGATTGGGCGCACCTCACCTGCACCCCCAGCTGCTCGCCTCGCCTCAGCAGCATCTGGTCTATCTCCGCCAGAGTCGTTTTTCCGTACACCGACGGCTCCCGGGTTCCGAGGAGGTTGAGATTGGGACCGTGAAGCACCTGGACTCTCAAGATCGCTCTCGCAGGGTCATGGTGCCCATCTTTGAGGCATGGCTCGGCACAACTGCAGCTGTGGGCTCTTCCCCGATCACCTCCCAGAGAAGGTCGAGCGCTTCCGACAGTTCGAGCCCTTCGACGAGGACGACTCCCGAGGGCGGCCCCGGAACCACGAACACCGCACTTCCGGCCCGCCGCTTCTTGTCGCGCCGCAGCGCCTCAGCGACCCTTGCCCGGTCCATCGGAATTCGGGGCGATGTCGGAAGACCCAGATGGCCCAGAGCCGATCTAATCTCCCCTTCCAAAGAGGGGGGTGAAACACCAACATGAGCTCCCAGCCGCGCCGCGGCGAGCAGCCCAATTCCCACAGCTTCGCCATGCGGGACCCGGAAGTCGCTAGCCGACTCCAGCCCGTGAGCAAAGGTATGGCCGAGGTTGAGAGCCAGCCGATCTGAGCGGTCGCGGGGATCGACCCGCACATATGCCCCTTTGACTCTCAGCGACTGCTCGACCAACCAACTCAAGTGGGCCGGCTGCGACCAGTTGACATCATCCCGGAGCAGATATTGCAGACTTAGGGGGGAGCCGATCACAGCCGCCTTCAAGATCTCGGCCAAGCCCGAGCGGGCCAACGGCTCTGCAATGTCGCCAAGCACCAGCGGATCGACAAATACCATCTCTGGGTGATGGAATGCGCCCACCGGGTTTTTGACCCCGCCCAAGTTGATCGCCACCTTGCCCCCCAGTGAGGCGTCCGCCATGGCCAAAATCGTGGTGGGAACGTTCACCAGCGGCAACCCTCTGGCGAAGGTCGCGGCGGCAAACCCAGCGGAGTCGAGGAGTGCGCCGCCACCCACAGCCACCACGACTTCATGCCGGTCGGCCTCGTGTTCCAGGAAGAAGCTCCACATTCCCGAAACCGACTCCAGAGACTTCCCAGCTTCACCCCCCGGCGAGACCCATACCACAACCTCCAACCCCGCACTCTCGATAGCGCCGGTAACTGTGCGCAGGGCCGATACGGCTCCGGGGTCCGCCATCACGAAGGCCCTCCGCGCAAGAGCCATCCTCAGGCGGATTTCGGTGCCCACCTCCGCCGCAGCCCCGGGGCCAACCACCACCTTGGTAGCCCCCATGGGCCGGGTGACTTCGAGCACTGAAAGCCCGAGCCCGACCGCGTCCCGAAAGTGCGCTGCCACCTCCTCCACAACCTGTGAAACGGATTGGCCCGTGGTGTCAATCGAATGGCCTGCCCGTGTGTAGGCACGGCGCCGGTCATCCATCAACCGCTCTAGCGACGGCGATGATTCCCCGGCAAGAAGGGGCCGGGGCGCAGAAGCCGCCAGTCGACTACGAAGTTCTTCTGGAGTCGCCCAGAGAACAACGACCACAGCGTTGGAACCGAGTCGCGCAAACGGTTGTGGGGACAGGACGGCTCCGCCGCCGGTCGCGATGACCGCTCCCGAAAGCAGGGAAGCCATTTCAAGCATCGCCCGCTCCAGAACTCGGAACTCATCCTCGCCGCCTTCCGCGATCAGCTGGCTGATGGACTGCCCGGCTCGCAATTCGAGCTCATGGTCGAGATCGAAGAAAGGCATCTCGAGGGTTCGTGCAAGAAGTCGACCAACGGTGGTCTTGCCGGTTCCCATGAAACCTGTGATAACCAGGTTCGGACGACCAGAGGGAAGGGGTGGCAGGGCGATCACTTGCTGTCTCATGGGTTGGTCAGCTCCAGCCGCTGCCTCCCTGCCACCTCTGCCGCAGCCAACATCGCGTCGAGTCTATCCCCCCCGAAACGATCGACCAGCGCCTGCGCCAGCACCAGGCTGAGCGCCGCCTCTCCAACCACTGCCGCCGCCGGGACGGCGCAGACATCCGAACGGATATAGGGGGGTTCGGAGGACACTCCGGTCTCCAGGTCCACCGAGTGCAGCGGGGCCCGGACGGATGAGAGCGGCTTCATCGCTGCCCGCACGACCAGGGGCTGACCGTCAGTCATCCCCCCTTCCAGACCTCCTGCGAAGTTGGTCTCTCGCTGCAACCGATCGCCGCGCCAGACGATGGCATCCTGCGCCTCGGTTCCTTGCATCGCAGCTACTTCGAAGGCCGGGCCGAACTCCACGCCCTTGACCGCTGGAATGGAGCAGATGGCCCCGGCGACCGCGGTATCCAGCCTCCGATCCCACTGGGTGTGCGATCCCAGGCCGACCGGCAATCCCACCGCGAAAACCACGAACGTGCCTCCTAGGGTCTCTCGCGCCACTCTAGCCTGATCTACCGCTCGAACCATCAAGTCGGAGCAAGCCTGGTCGGCGCACCGCACGGGATCGCCCTCGGCTGCGTCAGCCGCGGCGAGCAGCTTCACCCCATCCATCCTGGCCAGATCAGGGCGCACGGCGATGCCTCCGACCGAGGTGACAAAGCTCCCGATCTGAATGCCAAATCGGGCCAGCAATGGTCGCACCACGCCTCCCGCGGCAACCCGGGCTGCAGTCTCGCGTGCGCTGGCGCGTTCTCTGACCTGGCGCAGATCCGCGAGCCCGTACTTTATGGCGCCGGCAAGGTCGGCGTGCCCAGGACGCGGGGTCGTGAGCACCAGACGAGTCTCCGGTTGATTGGCATAGTCCAGGTTTCGAATCCGCAGCGCGATTGGAGCTCCGGTCGTCATTCCCTGAGCCACCCCAGAGACGATCTCGCCATGGTCCCGCTCTACCTTGGTCGACCGGGCACCACGACCGTATCCCCCTTGACGTCGTCTCAGCTGCCGGTCTACCTCCTGGCCGTCTACCTCGACTCCTGCCGGCATACCGTCCAGCACCAGTACCAATTCGGGCCCGTGAGATTCGCCAGCCGTCAACAGCCTCAAGGTCATGACCTCAAACCCTCCTCTGACGGGAGTGCTGCCCGCGCGGCATTCCGCATCACCTCGATCGAAGCCTCCTGCCCCGTCCACATTTTGAATGAGAGCGCTGCCTGTTCCAGCAACATCTCTAGGCCAAAGACGATGGTGCAGCCCATCTCTTCGGCCAATTGCAGAAGGGGGGTCATCCGCGGTCGATACACAACGTCGAAGACCACACTCCCCGTGGCGGGCACGACCCTCGGTGGAAGTGGGCTCTGGCCGGGCAGGGAATTAGAGCCGACCGGAGTGGCGTTGACCAGCAGGTCGGCTTCTGCAAGCACCGGCTCGATGGCCCGAGTGGTCTTCGGAGCGAATGCGACGGTGCCCGGCCCAACCCCGCTGAGCGCAGCCACCAGGGCTCTCCCCGCCGACTCGTTGCGCCCCGAGACCATAACCACCGAGCCAGCGCCGATGAGGGCTGCCACGATGGCCCGCGCTGCCCCTCCCGTTCCCAGGACCAGCACCCGGTGAGGGACGGCGGTGCAGGTGCGCTCGATGGCCCTTACCAGACCCAGACCATCGGTGGTCGCTCCCAGCGCTCCCTCAGATGAGAAGACCACCGTGTTGACGGAGCCAGCCAGCGCGGCCGCGGGGGTCAACTGGTCCACGAGCGAAGCCGCAACCTCCTTGTGTGGAGCCGTCACGTTGAGACCAGAGTGGGTTGCGGCCAGCTCCCGCCAGCGAGCGGGAAGAGCTCCGCGCCCCACCTCGATCGCCGAATAGCGCCAGGCGTTGAGCCCAAGGCTGTCAAATGCGGCACGGTGAATGGCCGGTGATGGACTCCCCGAAACGTCTGAACCGACCAACCCGACGCAAAAGCTCACAGCAACCGCCCAAGGCACTCGGTGAAGCCTGGAAAGGAGTCGTCGATGAACTTCAGCCCCGAGACCTCAACCGGTCCGTGCGCAATCAGCGCCGCCAGGCTGAAGGTCATCGCCAGCCGGTGGTCGGTAAGGGAATCGCATGCGCCGCCGGTGAGCTCAGTATGCCCGCGAACTACGAACCCATCGGGCAGCTCCTCAGCATCCGCTCCGAGCCGCCTCAGGCCCTCAACCAAGCCTCGAATGCGATCACTCTCCTTCACCCGCAGTTCCTGTGCCCCGACCACCTCGGTGGTCCCGGTGGCCTGAGTCGCGAGGAGACCCACCAGGGGCAGCTCATCGATGAGGAAGGGAACGTCTTCGGCTTCGATTCTCACCGCCCGCAGCGGCCGATGCCTGACCCGTATGTCCTCAACTGGCTCTACTTCGTGTCCGGGAGGGTGACCGACCGACTCCACCCCGGCCCCCATGGCGCTGAGCACCCGGAGCAGCCCGGTGCGGGTGGGGTTGGCGGAGACCCCCTCAATCACGACGTCCGATCCAGGCACCAAAGCTGCCGCCGTCGCGATCACGGCCGCAGAGGAGGCGTCGCCTGGCACCGTCAGGTGAAGGGGAGTCAGCTCACCGGGCTCCATCCTGACCCGGCATCCCCGGCCAGTTCGACTGACCGTTATCTGGGATCCCATCCCCGCAAGGAGTCTTTCCGTGTGATCCCGGGTGGCGACTGGCTCAACAACCGTGGTGGGACCAGCAGCCGATAGTCCGGCCAGGAGGATGGCGGACTTAACCTGCGCGCTGGAAACATCAGGAGTGTAGGTGATCCCCCGCAGGTGGGCACCACGAATGCGCATCGGAGGCAGATCGTGATGCAGCAGGCCGATGTCAGAGCCCATCTCGCGCAGGGGCTTGGCAACCCGACCCATGGGACGCCCCAGCAGCTGGGGATGGCCGGTCAACAAAAACTCTCCTTCGCTGCCGGCCAGAATCCCGGCCAAAAGGCGCATCGTGGTCCCCGAACGACCACAGTCGACCTCCCGAGTAACTTTCTCGCCTGCCCGGTCCAATCCACCTTTCAGATGAAGGAGATCGCCGGAGACGGTCATCTGCATGCCCAGGGCACGGAGGGCCGCCAGGGTCGTTCGGCAGTCACCCGCTGGCGAGAACCCCGCGATCACGCTGGTTCCGGGAGCCAGTGCCGAAAGTAGAGCTGCGCGATGGGAGATCGACTTGTCACCAGGGACCCGACACCTTCCCTGCAGCCCCGAGGTGGCCCGCCGCACTGGTGCTACGGTCACTGCCCGGCACCCAAGAGCTCAGCTCTCCTTATGGCAATCTCTCCCAGCACCGGCCGGAGCTGGTCCGGGCGAGGGGTCATGGCCGCCAAGGATTCGAGTTGCTCGATGAGCTCACCCACAGCCGCAACCGTCTCGGCCGAGTTCGATTCCAGAAATCCTGAGACCATTTCCGGGTCCGAGGCTGCCAGCCGCGTCATCCCTCGGAACGCCGGCCCTACCAGCTGGCGCCAGAGCTCCGAAGTAATCTGCTGATCGTTCGCCAGCTCGACTAGAGCAGCTGAAAGCAGGTGGAGCAGGTGGCTGCTCCGGGCCAGGATCCGGTCGTGGAGCTGGGGATCAACGACGATCGACCTGGCATCGAGTGCCTCGACCAGCTCCATAGCCCAGAGCTGGGCCGTGGGGTCCATGCGCACCGGGGTGAGAGCGAACGAGCTGCCCGACAAAGACCCGGACTCCGCCGCTTCCGGGCCGCTCCCCTGATTGCCGCAGATGGGGTGGCCGCCGATCGCGTGAACCAAAGGGGGCACGCACTGGCTCATAGTGTCCGCCACCAAACCCTTGGAGCTGCCCGTGTCAATGAGGAGCGATCCCGGGCGAAGCTGCGGGCCCCACGCTCGCAGCCAGCCTAGGATCCCCCGAATTGGGATCGCCAGGATGATCGTGTCCGCCTCCAGAACTCGCAGTGGGTGGTCCAGAACGGTGTCTCCTGCCCCCCTGTTCACCGCGGCCTGGGAACGCCCCTCTCGCTGGTCGAGGAGTCCGATACCGGCCAGCCCCTGTGGGGAGCGCTCTCGGAGGGTCATCCCAATCAGGGTGCCGATTTGGCCGGCGCCCACGACGGCCACCTCGCCCAACTCCCTCACGCCGCTCGCCTGCCCACCGCCTCGGCGATCTTCCCAACCTCCACCATGAGGGCGGAGAAGGCGTTGAGGTCCAACGACTGTGCCCCATCCGACAGTGCCTCGGAGGGTCGAGGGTGAACCTCGACCAGCAGCCCGTCCGCGCCTGCAGCCACCGCGGCCCTCGCGATCGCCGGGACGTATTCAGACCTGCCAGCGGCGTGGCTGGGGTCCACCACTATCGGCAAAGAGGTCAGCCGTTTCAGGACCGGCAGCGAGGTGATGTCCAAGCTGAAGCGAATGCTGGGCTCGAAGCTACGAATTCCACGCTCGCAAAGGGCCACCTGCTGGTTGCCACCGGCCAGGATGTACTCTGCCGCCTGCAGCAGCTCGTCAACCGTGGCAGACAATCCCCGCTTTAGGACCACTGGTCGATCAACTGCTCCACAAGCCTGAAGAAGCCGATAGTTCTGCATGTTCCGGGCGCCCACCTGCAACAGGTCCGCGTAGCGGGCCACCAAATCCACGTCCTCACCGGCCACAACCTCGGTGATCACCAGGAGCCCCAGACCGTCGGCGACGGACCTAAGCATTCGCAGCCCCTCTTCGCCAAGCCCCTGAAACGAGTAGGGGGACGTTCGCGGCTTGAATGCACCACCGCGCAGGACCCTCACCCCAGCGCTGGCCACCGCGGTCGCCGCCTCCTCCAATTGCTCCCTGCCCTCCACCGCACATGGACCGGCCATCATGAGCACCTCTGGGCCCCCCAGTCTCACCCCATTGGCGAACTCGATCACCCGATCGGCCGGGTGGAAGTCCCGACTGGCCAGCGGATAGTCGTTCAAGACCCTGACCACCCGCTCCACGCCAGTGAGTGCCACCAGCGCCTCCAGATCGGAGTCGGTCTCGTGGCCGACCACCCCCACGATGGTGCGCTCCCTGCCGTGGGAGACGTGGGGGGTGAAGCCCAGGAGCCGAATCCGTGCGACCACAGCCTTGAGGTCAGATGGGGTTGCGTGAGCGGCCATCACGATCACTGCAGGGCTCCTTCCTGTTCAACCAGGTCCGGGCGCAGCACGGCTGCACCGCGCAGGTAGACATGACGAACGCGGCTTTGGGTCAGCCTCGTGTTCACGAGCATGAGTGCCCGAAGGCATCGGCTGACCCGCGTGTCCCCTCCATGCTCTCGGACCATGAGGAGCGGCACGGGCGAGAACCCCAGAACTCTAGCTGCCGCCGCCGGATTGACCGTTCCAACATCGTCCTGGAGCGTGAAGATAAGGGCGGCGACGTCCTCAACTGCCACTCCGTTACGCTCGGTCATCTCCCCCAGAAGATCCTGAACCGCGGCTGACAGCTGCTCGCCGCTCTGGCCGCTGTCAAGTGTGGTAGCGCCACGGATCCCCCGACATGCCCATGGTGCGTCCCCAGGGTCGGCGGATCGCTCCCCTCGCGATCTCATGTTCGCAACTCCTCCATCCGCAATCTGAGGGGGGAGCGAGAGCTGAGCCGCCGCTTGCCGGTGGCGCGGATCTCGCTCCACGCCTCCCGGTTCGGGCTCGGGCCGGAAAGTTACTCCGGGTGTCCGCCCACGGGAGACGTGGCGTCGCGATACCCATAAAATCGGGTGCCCGCAGCCCCGCTGACCGTGTTCATGACTCCCAAGCGACTCATATGGCCACCAAGCATGACGGCTTGAGATCGTTGCGTCAAGCGCAGCGGAGCTCACCTCTGTTGGGTCATCGTCAAAAAGCTCGCCACGAGCTGCGGCCCGAGGGGGGTGAGAACCGATTCCGGGTGGAATTGAAGCCCGTAGCGGGGTAGCCCGCTATGGCGCAACGCCATCACCAGCCCATCCTCGGTTGTGGCGTTGACCACCAGATCGGGGGACAGAGTGTCTGCGCTCACGATGAGGGAGTGGTACCGGCCGACATCCATTGGGGACTCGAGCTTGCCGAACAGCCCGGTCCCATCATGGTTGATTGCGCTGACCTTACCGTGCACCGGCATGGGCGCTCGGACGACCGCCGCCCCGAAGGCCACTGCCAGCGCCTGATGCCCGAGGCAGACCCCGAGCAACGGGGTCATCGCCGGCAGGATCCGGATGAGCTCCACGAATGATCCGGCGTCCTCGGGGCTGCCCGGCCCCGGCGACAGGATGACGCCATCCGGCGCCATGGCAACCACCTCGCGCGCAGACGGGCCCTGGGAGGAGACCACCACGACCTCATGCCCTGCAGCCCCCACCAATTGGGCCAGGTTGTAGACGAAGGAGTCTTGGTGATCCACTATGACGATCACTCCAGCCCCTCCTCACCGCTGACGGCGGCCAGGATTGCGGAAGCCTTGGCCTCGGTCTCATGCAGCTCGGTATTGGGGTCGGAGTCGGAGACGATTCCAGCCCCCGCCTGAACGTGAACCTGTCCCCTGGCCATGACCGCGGTCCGAAGGGTGATGCAGAAGTCAAGGTCACCGGCAAAGGAGAGGTATCCAACCGCCCCTGCATATGGGCCCCGAGCGGTTGGCTCTTCTCGGGCGATGATCTCCATCGCCCGCCGCTTGGGAGCACCGGTCACCGTGCCGGCGGGGAAGGTCGAGAAGAGGGCATCAATCGGCTGACGGCCATCGGCAAGCTCGCCTTCAACCGTGCTCACGATATGCATGACCCGGGGAAAGTTCTGAACGGTCATGAATTCGGTGACCTCAACTGTTCCCGGGCGGCACACCCGCCCCAGGTCGTTGCGAGCCAGATCCACGAGCATCGCATGCTCGGCTCGTTCCTTCGGGTCCGCAAGCAGCTCCTCTGCAAGCCTGGCATCCTCCTCTTCGTTCACCCCCCTCGGCCTGGTTCCGGCGATTGGTCTGGTCATCGCATGCGTTCCAAAGACCTTCACCAGCGGTTCAGGCGAAGAGCCAGCCAGCTCGAGCTCAGGCAGCCGCAGGAAAAACATCGCCGGAGATGGGTTGGTCTGCCGCAGCCTCCGATAGACCTGGAGCCCCGATTGAAATGCGGGCACCGAGAGCCGGCGCGACAGGACCGCCTGATAGATGTCGCCGGCGAGGATGTTTTCCTTGACCCGCTTGACCCCGGCTCGGTAGGTCTCCCGGGAGATGTTCGGTGCGGCCGCCAGCGAGGAGGCGAACGCCGCCGATGGCGTTCTAGGCGAAGACCGGATCTCGGAGAGCTGAGTCGCCAAACGTTGCAGGACTTCCGCCCCTTCGCGATAGCCATCCTCCGGCCGCACGTGGCATACAAGGACCAGACGGTTGGCCCGGTGATCAAACACCGCCACCCTGTCCAGCACCAACAGCTGTACGGGAGGGCCAAAGCCACGCCCCCTGCCCTGGGGGCAGGCGTGCCCATCAATGAGTGAGGCCGCCTCGTATGCCAGCATCCCGCCCAGTCCTCCGGTGAGCGTTGGCAGACCGGGTATCGGGGGCGCGGACAGGCGCCGCGCCAGCTCTCTAAGGGCCCCAGCTGGATCGCCCGGGGTCCCGGCCCAACCGCCTTCCAGAGGTAGCTCCCTCACCTGGTCCCTGAACCTCAGCCCCTCCTGGTCTACCTCCACCAGTGCCACAGGGTCCCAGCCGACGATCGTGTGGGGGCCAGGCTGGCCCCAGAGGTCCAAGCTTTCCAGGAGGATTCCCGGCCCACCACCAGTCAGCGCTTCGAAGACATCCTCGGGGATCGCGGAGTCGATGGGAAGGTCCACCCACATCGGCGCCAGCGCCCAGTTTCCAGCCAGCGCGTGAATGGAGCTCTCGTTCGGCTTGACTACGATCTCGTGGCTCACAAGGCCTCCCTTGAAGAAAAAAGAGCCCCGAGCCAATGGCTCAGGGCTTGGTGGCGGTCTTTTGGTCTAAGGGTCTAAAGACGCGTTGACACCGAAACCCAACTGGGCCAGCGCCAAACTCCGCCGGTCTCAAGCACCATCACCCCGAGATTGTGGACTTTCAAAGTGCGCTCCGTCAACTGATAGCCGCTCGGCGGATTGGGTCGTGTCCAGCCTGGTCCAGCTATGGTCATTCCCACTATGCTCCGATCCCCCGCAACCACGGTGCGGTCGCGTGAACCTGAGCTCGGGCGATTCGCGCCACCACCGGACCAGTTTCCCGGCCGCGGGATGCCTCCAGTGAGCTCCCGGTTGGCTGCTGACGTTACCCGAGGCCGCCATGGTTATGTACCGAGGCGGTAGGCTTCGCCCATGGAAACCGACCCTATACCGGGTAAGCAGCTGCCCGCACCTCCTCCTTCATCTGACCCATCGACATCCGAAGCTCCCTTCTTTGACCTCGCCGGCTGGCAGGCGATCAGTCCGAGCCTGGGCCGCATCCGGCAGATCGAGGTCGGAGGGGCGTCGGTTGGATTGCTGCTCATCGGAGCCGTGGCCGGACTGGTCACGGGCGTCGCACTCATTTCCGTCGTCACGGCAGTAGTGGCCATTGGCGGCTGGTCTTCCGGGTCGCTTTACATCTCCAGGAGGGTCCGGAGCTGGGGCTACCTGGCCCGGGATCAGGATTTGCTGGTGCGGCGGGGGGTGATGTTCAGGCGCCTCTCGGTTGTCCCCTACGGACGAATGCAAACTGTCGACGTCACCGCCGGGCCGTTGGAACGGGCTTTTCGACTTGCGACCATCCGTCTCCATACGGCCTCGGCATCCAGCGACGCTCGAATTCCCGGGCTGGCCAGATTGGAAGCCGCCGCACTCCGCGATCGACTTGCCGACCTTGGTGAGGCTCACGCCGAGGGGCTGTGAGCGAGACTCCGAATCTCCCGTGGCAGCGGCTCCACCCACTTTCTCCGGTTATCCAGCTGGGGCGCAGCGCCGTCGCGGTCCTTTTTGTCCTGGCTATCCCGTATATCTCAAATGGCGGCAGACAGCACTCCGGCGACTACTTCGACGTGGTCATCATCGCTCTGGCGGCAGTCGGCGGCCTGATCTCGTGGCTGGTGACCAGATGGTGCGTTGAGGGCGGCACCCTCCGGGTCGAAACCGGACTCATCCGTCGTCGGCATACCCAGGTGCCGCTAAGCCGTATCCAGTCGGTAGACGTGGTTCGGCCCGCGCTGGCCCGGATCTTCGGTCTGGCTGAGGTCAGGGTTAGGACCGGGGTAGCACGCGATGGAGATGCGCGCTTGGCGTACGTTGCCGAGGAGAGGGCCGAAACCATCAGGGCCAACCTTTTGGCCTGGTCACACGGGGTAACGATCGAGGAGGCGGAGAGCCTGGAGCAGCCGCTTGCCGCTGTCCGCAACCGACGCCTCCTGTTGGCCGTCTGGCTCCAGGGAGTGGTGCCATTCGAGATTCTCCTAGCGGTGGGATTTCTGGTCGCCGCTTTCCTGGTTCCCACGCCAGGGGGCCGCTCATCCCTTCTCGGTACTGCGGCGGTGTGGATCGTCTTGCTCGTGGTTGCGGTCGGCAACCGGCTCAACTCCCAGCTCGCATATGAGGTGGCCGAGGCCCCAGACGGACTGCGCATCCGTGGAGGACTCATCGGGACTGTGGTGGAAACTCTGCCGAAGGAGCGTATCCAGGCTCTGCGCCAGATCGAACCTCTCTGGTGGCGCCCGTTCGGATGGGTGCGGGTGGACGCCGACGTCGCGGGCGGGCAGCGCCGCAAGGGCGAGGACCGCGGTATGTCAGGGCAGATGAGGATCCTCCTGCCGGTGGCTACCAGGAAGGAGGCGGCGCTGTTTTTGGCGGAAGTTGCCCGGGGCGCACTCCCTCCAAACGGCCGGCCCCCCTCCCGTGCGCACATCAAGACTTTGCTCAGCTATCACTTCCTGGCCGTCGGCCTCACCCCGGGTTGGGGCGCAGCCTGCACCGGCAGATTGCGGCGAACAACCACCTGGGTAGCGCTGAACAAGGTTCAGAGCGTGCGCTGGTCTCAGGGCCCTGTCCAGCGCCGCCTGAAGCTCGCGACCCTCCACCTCGACGTAGCCGGTCGCAGGGTCGGAGTCAGCCTTAAGGACAGGGACTCCCTGGAGGCTCACCAGATGGGAGAGCAGTTGACCGCCCTCTGCCGAGACGCCAGACAGCTGGACCGCATCACAGCTAAGGGTGGACCGTGGTCCGCCGCCGATCGGGACCACCAGATGTCGACGGCTGCGGCGCTCGGATCGCGGTGTCCACAAGACCAAAGTGACGCATCCCAGGGTCCGACAGTGCCACCGGGGTAGGGCACTGGTCTAACCGGTCAGGCACTGCCCGGGCCTCTAGCGGTCAGCAGAGGCCTACCGGCCCCGGACTCCAGGACCACCTCCGCAATCTGGTTCGGCCTAAGCCAGGTCGCCACCTCGACCTCGGACCCCTTGCCCCCCGCCGAGTTCCAGGAACCGACCGACTGCCAGCTGCCGTCTCCTCCGACCACCCAGATGGTGCATCGGCCAGCGCCAGGCAGACTGTGGGTTTTTAGAAGTAGCTGGGTTCCCCAGCTCTCAGCCGTGTAACCGACTGTCCCGCCGGCCTGTAGGACGCCCGCGGCAGGTCGCAAAGCCACTTGGGCGATGCCCGGTTCTGTACGGACTGCGCCGACCAGAACAACCGTGGCCCCAGCCAGTACCAGGGTGCCAAAGGCCGCAACCCACCTCTTCCATTCGGTCCGCGGGCGGCCCGGTCGAAGGAAGGATGGGGCTGGAGCCGTGATCGTCGCCTCGAGATTTGAGGCGCCCTTTCTAGCCAGCTGTCTCAGGAGAGAAGGAATGCCTCGAAGCTCTGCGACCTCTCGGCCACATGCTGGACACACTTTGATGTGGGCTCGCACCCGCAGGGCTTCCTCGGGGCTAAGCGCGTCGAGCAACATCGCTCCGATCTCGTGGCGGACCTCTTCGTGACCGGTCAAGGGACATACCCCATCTCTTCCAAGATGAGGCGCAGGGAGCGAAGGGCGTAGAAGGTTCGCGACTTGACGGTCCCCGGGGGGATGCCCAGGGCAACGGCAGTCTCGGCGACAGAACGGTCCAGCCAGATGCACTGGATCAGGACCTCCCGATGCTCACTGCTGAGCCGTCCCACCGCTTGCTCCACAACAGCCAGCTTCAGAGCTGCGTCGAAGAGATCTCGCCCCGGTTGGTCGCTCGATGCGGCGGCCTCCGCCTGGCGCCGCCTGGCTTGAGACCGCCACTGGTCAGCGATCAGGCGACGAGCCACCGTGAGCAACCACGCTCGAGGTCGGCTGTCCGGCAGGGTGAAGGCCTGCGGATGTCGCCAGGCTCTAACGAAGGTCTCCTGGACCACGTCCTCGGCAGCATGAAGGTCCCCTGTGCTCCGCAACGCAGCTGTCATCACGGCGCGGCCATGCTCCCGAACCAGCCCATTCAACATCTCCTCGTCGGAGCTGGTCGCCGATTGTGGACCGATCTGGCGTTGCTGAGACGCAGCCTCTCCTTTGTACCGCCCTCGGTTGAGCGGCGCCATAGCAGTATCGACCAATGCTGACCCGAAAAGTGGCGGTAACGCCAGGGAGCCGCGGAGTCCGAACTCGGCGCCAGGAGCTCGCGCAGGAATAAGCTGGAGTGGTGAGAGCCAACGTCATTCGAGACGGCTCCCTGGTGTGGCAGGAGGTGCCCGACCCAATCCCCGGTGAGCATGAGCTGCTGGTCAAAGTGGGTGCCACCGGGGTCAACGCCGCAGATGTCATGCAGTTGCAGGGCGGCTACCCAGCGCCTCCGGGATCGCCGAAGGACATCCCAGGTCTGGAACTCGCCGGTGTGATTGTCCTCAGAGGACCGGCCGTCACCCGCTTCCATGTCGGCGCCAGGGTCATGGCCCTGGTGGGCGGCGGGGCTCACGCTGAACTCGCCACTGTGGATGAATGGTCTGCGATGGAAGTACCCGACAATTGCTCGTTGACGGCGGCCGGCGGCTTCCCCGAGGGGTTCATAACCGCCTGGGACGCTTTGGTATCGCGGGGTGGGCTCTCTGCCGGCGAACGAGTCCTCATAACCGGAGCGTCGGGAGGCGTCGGAACCGCCGCAGTGCAATTGGCGGCGACTCTGGGCGCTCGCGTCGTCGCCTCCACGCGTCACCCTGAGCACGCCAGCGAGTTGGCCGGCCTGGGTGCTGCCGAAGTGCTGGAAGCTACCGAGGCGGTTGGGCGGGGACCTTTCGACCTGATCCTGGAACTCGTCGGTGGATCACATGTCGCAGATGCGCTCAGCGCGCTCGACACCGAAGGCCGCGTCGCGGTCATAGGTATTGGCGCCGGACGGACCACCGAACTCGATCTCTTGACTCTTATGGGAAAGCGCGCCCGGGTCTTCGGATCTACCCTGCGTGCTCGGACAGTCTGGGAAAAGGCGGGAGCCACCGCCGCGGTGCGGAAACACGTGCTCCCACTGCTGCGCAACGGAAAACTGAGAGTCCCAATCGCCGCAACCTTCCCCCTGGAGCGCGCCGCGGACGGGTACGACCACCTGGTCAAGGGCGGCAAGTTTGGCAAGGTGGTGCTCGTAAGAGGCGAGGGCCCGAACTAAACCAGTCCAGAACGCCGGCCCCTAGCCCGTGTAGGCAGGGGTGGAAGTGGTCAGTGGGCCGCCGGCCGACAGCTGTTGCTAAAGTAGGCGGATGGAGGCATCACCACCGGCCCAGCCGATCCTGGTGCCGGTGCTGGAGGTCCCGGCTCCGCAGGCTGTTGGCCAGCTCGCGTTTTGGAACGATGCGGGAAGTCCTCAGATGCCCATTCGCGAGATCGCCAGCGCTGAGATGGTCAGGGAGCGGGTAGCCGGCCTGGCCCACGAGATTGCAGGGGAGCTAGGGGGCGAGCCGCTCACTCTGGCGGTGGTCCTGCGCGGCGCGTTCGTCTTTGCTGCGGACTTGGCTCGAGAGCTGATCGCCAATCGCATGGAGAACCTCCTGATCACCTTCTTTCACGCCAGCAGCTACCGTGGGACCAAGGCCTGGAGGGCCCCGGTGATCCAGGAACTTGGGGAGTTGAGCTCCGACGGGCGACAGACGGTCCTGATCATCGACGACATCGTCGACGCGGGACATACCGCAGATGCAATGATCCGGCGGCTCACCTCGCCGAAGCGAAGAGTTGAGTATTGCTCCCTCCTGGATCGTCCGGAAGCCCGCGAGGTTCCGGTACACCCGCGATACGTCGGCTTCCGTTTGGACGGCCCCGGATTCGTGGTGGGCTACGGACTCGACTACGACGACAAGTACCGTGAACTGCCCTACCTCGCCCAGTGGCTCCCGTCTTTGCCAACCCTAGGGTGAGCCCGACAAAAGCAGAGGGGCCCGGGTAGCCCGGCCGGGCTCGCGGGCCCGGCCGGGCGCCTCCTCTACGCCCCAGATTGCTCAGCCCTAGCCGATGCCCCATCCGCGCCGCCATTGCCTGCGGCCAGCTCTCTACCGATGCTCCCCGTGGACAAGACCAGGTACGCGAGTCCACCTACCAGGATCCCCACGGCCCAACTGAAGTCCGCACCACCGGTCGCTTTGGAGAGAGGTCCGATGAAGGACGGGACATAGAAGGCCGCATCTATCCATAGCAAAGCCGCAACCATTCCCAGGGCCTGGGCGATGAGCGCCTTCCAATTCACCCCACCGTTGCGCCAATACAGGCCACCATGACCTGAGGCCAACGAATCCGCGTCGTAGCGGCCCCGCCTCAGAAGATAGTCGACCAGCAGGATCGCAAACCACGGTCCCAGCCAGACCACTATGTAGTTGAGAAAACCCGAGAGGTCGGTGTAGAAATTGCCTTTGAAGATCACCAGTGCCGTGACCACCCCGGCGACCAGGGTGTCGATTATCACTGCGCCCCATCTCTTCACCGGCACCCCCATCGCCTGCAGGGTGACCCCAGACGAGTAGAGGTCAAGGGAGTTGATGGCGAACAGCTGCGGCAGGACCAGAATGAGAAACGGCCAGAAGAACCAGCCGGCAAACGAGGAGGGTACCCCGGTCACGGCTGTCACCTTGGGGCTGACAATGAAGGCGAGCGCCCCTAAAAGCTCCAGCAGGATCGAAGGGATCGCGCCACCCAGGGTGGCCGCCCAGAAGGTCCGCGCCCTGGGCGTGGCTCTCGGCAGATAGCGGGAGTAGTCACTGGCGTTCTCCGTCCAGCCCAGGCCGCCCGCCGCGATGATCAGCACCAACGCGGTGGTCCACACTGCCCACGACGCCTGCTGATGGAAGTGCCCCAGGTTGACATGGGGCACCACCAAGACGGCCATTACTGCGAACAGGACGATGAAGACATAGGAGAGGTATCGCAGCGTCTTGGTGATCATCGCGTGGCCCAGAAAGGGCACGATGAATTGGATCGCGACCGCCGCCACGATGAGTCCCACCTTGAGGCCGGAACTGGCGCCTATCCCGCCTCTGGCAAACATCGCCAAGGCGACCAGCACGATGAGCACGATGCCCTCGATCTCGAATCCCACCTGGGTCAGCCAGTTAAAGGCCGAGACGACTCGGTTTCCGTTCAGTCCAAACGGCGCTCGCGAGACCATGAAGGCCGTGGTCCCGGTCTCCGGGCCGGGCAGACTAGCCAACCCCAGGAACACATAGGCGGTGTTGCCCAGAAGGATCGCCAGCGCCGCCTGCCCAAAGGACAGGCCGAAGGACATCGCCAGAGCCCCGTATACCAGAAACTCAACATTCCAAATGCCCCCCGCCCACAGCCAGAAGAGGCCGGCGGCGGTCATCGTCTTGTCCGCTTCCGGGATCAGTTCGATCCCGCGTCGCTCTACCTTGAACGCCCCATACTCGTCCCCGCCGGAGCCCAACCCGCGGCGCTCGAATTCAATCGGTTGACTAGTCGCCAAGCCTCTCCTCCCCTGGTGGTCTGGTAACGCGTCTACGGACGGCGGCCTGCCTCTTGAAGACAGCCGAGGTCGGTATTGTCGCCTATATATGGTGGTCTGTCAAACAAACGAGCACAAGATAAAGTGCCGGACCCAAGACGGGACCCAAACGTCAGAGACCCCCGGCGGGCTCCGGAGCAGCGGTTCCCGAGTTCACCGGAGTTAGAGCGGTCAGCTCCCCCAGGTAGGCGCCCAACCATCCCCGTGATTCGGCCATGAGCTCAAACCGCTCCTCTCCCCCGGCCACTGAAGCAACCTCGATCAGCCCGGCCTTCCGAAGTGCGGCCAGGTGGAACACCGTTTCTGCGCCACTCATCGAAGTGTGGTCAGCCACCTGTGCCGAGGTGGCTGATCCTTCCAGGAGGAGCTTCACGATGGCCAGCCGCGGAACAGACGCGAGGGAGCCCAACCGTTCCGCCGCCGACTTCAGGCCGGCATCGGCGGGGCCAGCAGAGGCTTCGATCCCCCCGACTGGCCCGCCGGAGCGCCTTCTCAGGTAGATGGTGTGAAGGAGGGCTTCGCCGACGGTAGCCCCGGTGCTCCTGCGGGTTATGAAGAGGTACGCTGCTCCCAACGCCGCGAGCGCCACCACGCCGTCCGCCCAACTGGCGATGACGCCTGTTCCGGTCACCATCCTTGCGATCGCGAGGATTCCAGTGAGGATGCTGGCCACGACACCCAGATCGACCAGGGCTGCGAGGCCGGTCTTTATCCAACCAGGGAGATTGACCAATGACTCCCGCTCACTGGAGGGAGCCCGGCGGATCGCGAAGTAGCCCCCGACGCCGAGAACTAGGAGGATGGCCCCCTGGACAGCCATCTGGGCCAACTTGGTCAGGAAATGTTCAACCGGGATCCCCACCACGATCCCGAGGGCGACGAAGGCGCCAACCCAGATGGCGGTGCTTGGCACCAACCCCTCGAGGAAGGTCCGGCGGCGAACTCCGAAGGCGCCCGCCACCAGGGTGGTGTAGATCCTCAATCCGGGGATGAGTCGAGAGACTCCAATTCCGACGGGTCCGGCTCGCCGCACTCTGTGGGATACCCGTTCAAGCGCTTTGACCTGGTGAAACCGCACAGCCAGGCCGGTCAGGCCATGATCGCCTACGATCCGGGCCCAGCTGTAGCCCACCATCGCCCCTGCCACGCACACCACGAAGGCCAAGGGGATGAACACCCAAGGGTCGAGCCCACCTGCGGCGATCAACAGCCCCGCAGCCAGTAGGGTGAGTTCTCCGGGCGCGAAAGGCAGCGGTACTCCAGCCTCCTCAACGAAGAGCAGGCTCGACAGGAGGACGATCGCGACCACACCATGGATGCCGGAGAGGAGGTTCATCGGTGCTGCCTTACGAAGTTGCCGTCGGGCAGTGGTGCCCTTTTGCTCGAGGATACCTCAGCCGGCTCATGGGCCAGCTCAGTGACCGGCGAGCGTCGGGCTCAGCGCTTCCTGATAGGGACCAAAGGGTGACTTGCTACCCGGGCGCCGCCCAACCCAGACGCTAGCATCTACCTCCAGACCCGACCCCACCGCTGGGCCATTCCGGTCCCAAAGGAGATCCCCCTGAGCAGCTCGACACCCTTGACCCCGCGCGAATGAAGCCGATGCCCGCTCCGACGAACCCCACTCCCTGCTCGGGGAAGCCGCGACATCGGGCCAGCCTGAGACTGGCGCTCTCCTCGCTACTCCTGGCCCTCCTTG
The DNA here is from genome assembly GCA_027313505.1 of Candidatus Dormiibacterota bacterium. Lineage (GTDB taxonomy): Bacteria > Chloroflexota > Dormibacteria > Aeolococcales > Bog-877 > AG-12. Next base: position 48,821 of record DAHVDN010000010.1, on the reverse strand, counting down.
TCGGTGGCTCCGCGACCCTCGCAGGCTGTGCGAGCTCCGCGCGCCGCCTTAGTCACCCGTCGCCTCCGGCCTCGCCCATCAACACTCCCCAACCTCCCGCGGCGCTCCCAGCCGCGGAGTCCGGACTGCTCCCATGGTCGCTGGCCAACCCCATCAGCCGCGAGGTGGTCCTAGCCGGCCCCAGTCCATCCCAGCTGACCATCCTGGGCGGTCTCACCGCCAGCGGCGGATCCGCCGCTGGCATCTACACCCTGAACACCACCAGCGGAGCCCTCGCTAGGTCTGGCAGCCTGCTCGGCCCGGTCCATGATGCCTCAGGCGCCGTCCTGGGTGGGAGGGAGCTCCTTTTCGGAGGGGGGACGGTTGCGAGCAGCTCCTTGGTCCAGGGGGTCCCGGCGACCCTGGGGGCGGCGGTCTCCACCGGCAGCCTGCCGCAGGCGAGATCTGACTCGGCCGCGGCGGTGATCGGGGGGACCGCCTTCGTGGTGGGCGGCTACGATGGCTCAGCCTTCGACTCCGAGGTGCTCGCCACAACCAATGGAAGCTCCTTTCAGCTCGTGGCAAGCCTGCCCGTGCCCGTCCGGTATCCTGCGGTAGCCACCCTTGGGGGTTTGATCTACGTGTTCGGCGGCCAGACGGCTGACGGGCTTGTTTCGGCTCAAATTCAGGTGGTGAACCCTCTAACCCGCTCGGCCCGAGTCTTGGGAAACATGCCTGAGCCGGATACCGGAGCGGTGGCCATGAACATCGGGGGCACCATCTATGTCGCTGGTGGCAACACCTCCGCAGCTTCAGGGACAGCGCCAATAGCGACCATCTGGGCTTTCGCCCCATCCTCCAGCCAGCTTCTGGCCGCCGGCTCTCTCAGGGTGCCGGTCGCGCATGCCGGCGCTGCGGTGGTGAGCGGGCGAGCTTGGCTCGTCGGTGGCGAGACAGCCCAGGGGGCGGTGGCTAGCGTGCAAATGCTGACCCCCAACGCGCAGTTTGGGTCAGCCGGTCAACCAGGCGCAGGGTCCCCATTTTTTGGGGGAGATCTCCTGGTGGCCAACAGCGGAAACAACCAGGTGCTTCTGCTCAATCCGTCCGGCCAGGTCATCTGGACCTACCCGAGCGCAACCGCTCCAGCTCCTCCTGGCGGCTTGGTCTACCCGGACGACGCCTTCTTTGCCGACCACGGGACCGCCATCGTGATGAACATGGAATCCTACCAAGAGATCGTAGAGATCGCTTACCCGTCGGGGAAGGTGCTCTGGACCTATGGTCATCCTGGGGTGAGTGGCAGCGCCCCAGGATACCTGCACACCCCCGATGATGCCTACCAGTTGAAGAGCGGCCAGATCTCCGTCGCCGACATCGGCAACTGTCGAGTCTTGATCATCAACCCCAACGGCACCCTCGCCCAACAGATCGGGACGACCGGTTCCTGTACCCACCGGCCCCCAACCCACCTGGGCTCCCCCAACGGAGACACCCCTTTGACCAATGGAACCTTCCTGATCTCCGAGATCAATGGTTCTTGGGTGAGTGACTACACCGCTACAGGTGGCTTGGTCTGGACCGCCCACCTGGGCATCTCCTACCCCTCCGACCCGCAGCAGCTGGGGCCTGATCAATACCTGATTGCGAGCTACACCAACCCGGGGCAGATTGTTGAGTTCAACCAACAGGGGACCATCACCTACCGGTACTACGTGACGTCGGGCCCGGGAGCCTTGAATCAACCGTCCCTGGTAGAGATGCTCCCCAGCGGCGTGTTCATGATGAATGACGACCACAACGACAGGATGATTGCCATCGACCCGGCAACCGGCGCCACCGTCTGGCAGTACGGAGTTAAGGGAGTGCCGGGAACGGGTCCTGGATATCTGAACACCCCCGACGGATTCGACCTGCTGATGGCTAACGGAACCACCCCAACTCACCAGGGCACCGGCTGAGGGCGGTGGCGCACTCCAATGAAGACCTTGGGTCGAGCACAGGGAGCTGCCCAAGGAGCGGTGGGAGTTAGGATCGGGGTCGGCTGTCAACGCTTGGATCAGCGCAGACCTCCGCCTCCAAGGATGTCACCAATGTCGAGCGCACCACCCTCGGCAGCCTCGACTGGTCCAACGGGGGCAGTCTCCGGAGAAGGATCGGCTCGGGTCCCCCAGCTGAGTTGGTAGCCGCCACTCGACGTGAGGCGCCTTCAACTCAGCTGGTCGTCGCACGCTAACCCCGAGTCCCTGCAAAAACCCAGAGCCTTTAGGGCCGGCTCTGATCAGCTGCTGTTCACTGGTGGCTGATCAGCGAAGGCGCCGGTAGCGACGGATCAATTCGTTGGTCGAATCGTCGTGGTCAAGCTCCGGGTCCGCGGCGGACTCAAGCTCGGGGATTATCCGGTCGGCGAGCAATTTGCCCAACTCCACCCCCCACTGGTCGAAGGAGTCGATGCCCCAGATGGCTCCCTGAGTGAATGTCTTGTGCTCATACAGGGCTACCAACTTTCCCAGGCTACCTGGGGTGAGCCGATCCAACAAGATGGTGCTGGTTGGCCGATTCCCCTCGCAGACCCGATACGGTATCTGCCACTCTGCTACTCCGGCCTGGCGTAGCTCTGCCGTTGACCTGCCGAAGGCCAACGCTTCTGTCTGGGCGAACATGTTGGCCATCAAGAGGTCGTGATGGCGGCCGAGGGGGTTGAGGGTCTGGCAGAACCCGATGAAGTCACAGGGAACGAGCTTGGTCCCCTGATGGATCAGCTGATAGAAGGCGTGCTGCCCGTTGGTACCAGGCTGGCCCCAGATGATGGGGCCGGTCTGGTAGCTCACCGTTTGGCCCTTCAGATCCACATGCTTGCCATTGCTCTCCATCTCAAGCTGCTGGAGATATGAGGGAAGCCTTGCCAGATACTGATCGTAGGGAAGCACGGCTAGGGACTCCGCCTCAAAAAAGTTGTTGTACCAGACCGCCAGGAGGCCCATGAGCACTGGCAGGTTGTCCTCCAGAGGGCTGGTACGGAAGTGCTCGTCCATCTCATGGAAGCCCTGCAGCATCTCTGAAAAGCGCTCCGGTCCGATGGCGATCATGAGCGAGAGCCCGATGGCGGAGTCCAGAGAGTACCGACCCCCGACCCAGTCCCAGAACGGGAACATGTTGGCGGTGTCGATTCCGAAGTCGGAAACCCCCTTAGCATTGGTGGACACGGCCACGAAATGCCGGGCCACAGCGCTCTCATCCCCGCCCGAAGCGGCCAACACCCACTCCTTGGCGGTCTCAGCGTTGGTCAATGTCTCCAGCGTGTGCCAACTCTTGGAACACACCACGAAGAGCGTCTCGGCAGGGTCCAGGCCGCGGGTGACCTCGGCGAAATCTGTCCCATCGATATTGGAGATGAATCGAACTGAAAGTCCCGGTTGGGAATAAGCTCGGAGCGCTTCATAGGCCATCCGCGGTCCCAGATCAGAGCCGCCGATCCCGATGTTGACGACAGTTGACACCCGCTTGCCGGTGTGCCCTCGCCAGCTTCCACTCCGAACCCGGTCGGCGAATGCAGCCATCTGATCTAAGACCGCGTGGACCGCAGCCACGACTTCCTGGCCATCGACCACAAGGGATGTGCCCGGTGGCTCCCGCAAGGCGATATGGAGTACCGCGCGTTGCTCGGAGACATTGATCCTTCGGCCCTCGAACATGGCTTGGATTCGGGCGGGGAGACCACACTCCCGAGCGAGCCTCATCAACAGAGCCAAGGTCTCATCGGTCACCCGATGCTTCGAATAGTCGAAGTAAATTCCCAGCGCTTCCTTGGTCAGCCGCCCGGCCCTTGAGCGATCCTTCGCGAACATCTCCCCTAGCGTCAGCTCCTTGAGCTGATCAAAGTGCTGCTCCAGGGCCATGAAGGCCTCCCGCTCCCGCAAACCGGGGAGCCCTTGTTCCCCGGAGCTTGCCGGATCAGGCACCTCGTCCGACCTCGGTGCGCTTGCCGTCGATGCAGTTGACCAGGCTCCGCCAGGACTTGGAGAAGGACACCGCTCCCTCCAGCTGCAGCTGTGAGGCCAGCGCCAGGGGATCGATTCCGGCGGCAGCTAGCTGTATCAGCACCTGCTGACTGTCACCGCCGTCAACTGCCAGCGCCGCACCCACCTCTCCGTGCTCGGCGAAGGCAACCAACGTCTCTTCGGGCATGGTGTCCACGGTATGTGGAGCCGCCAACGCCCTGATATAGAGGATGTCGGGAGATGAGGGGTCCTTGGTCGAGGTGCTGGCGAACAGGATCCTCTGTGCCCTGGCACCGCAGTTGGCCAGACGCTGCCACCGATCTGAATTCAACAGCTGACGGTAGCTTCGGTAGGCCAGATGGGCGGCCGCGATCCCAATCCGGTCGTGGAGGTCGTCCGGAACTTTCCCCTTGACCGCGCTGTCCCAGCGACTGACGAAGACCGATGCCACCGAACTCACATCGGGAGGTAGGCCCGCGGCCACCCGGCGCTCCAGCCCCGTCATGTAGGCTTCCGCTGCGGCGCGATACTGGGCTTCTGAGAAGAGCAGGGTCACGTTGACCGGAACCCCCTGAAAGATTGACTCCTCAATCGCTTCCAGGCCGGCCTTGGTGCCTGGAATCTTGATGTAGAGGTTCTCTCGTGCCGCGCGGTGATGCAAGGTGATGGCGGCTGCGATGGTGTTGGTCGCATCGTCCACCAGCAGCGGCGACACCTCCAGAGAGACCCATCCATCCACCCCAGCTGTCCTTTCGTACACCGGCCGAAATAGGTCGGCAGCCCGGCGGAGATCGGATATGGCAAGGCCGAAGAAGATCTCCTCGCTCGAGCGCCCCTCGGCCATACCGGCCGCGATGTCGGAGTCGTAGGCGTCGCTGTTCTCAATCGCCTTGTCGAATATTGTGGGGTTCGAAGTCAATCCGGTGACCGACCGAAGTTCGATGTGGGCCGCCAACCCCCCGCCGTCCAGAAGTTGCCGGGTGATGTTGTCGAGCCAGAGGCTCTGACCCATCTGATGAAGCTCAAGGGCTGGATTCACATCATCTCCTCAACCGGACCGCCATTCATCCCCAGCCGGCGTTCACGCACGCCAATGCGAGCACAGCCGATGGCGTTCAGGCCCTCCACTCTCATGATGTCTTCTCATCGTGTCCACCAAACTGCTTTCGCATGGCCGACAGAACCTTGTTGGCGAAGTCACCCAGATGGCGGGAGCCAAACCGGGAGTAGAGGGCTGCGGTCAGGACCGGCGCGGGAACTCCCTCATCGATTGCCGCGATTGAGGTCCAGCGCCCCTCGCCGGAGTCGGAGACCCTTCCGGTGAACTCCCCCAACGTCGGCGACTCGTGTAGCGCGATGGCGGTGAGATCGAGCAGCCATGACCCAACCACACTGCCCCGGCGCCACAACTCCGCGACCTCGGTCACGTCGATCTGGTACCGGTAGAACTGGGGCTCCTCCATCGGCGCGGTCTCGGCATCGGCACTCGGGGCCCGCGATCCCGCGTCGGCGTTGTGAAGGATGTCCAACCCCTCAGCCAAGGAGGCCATCATCCCGTATTCAATCCCGTTGTGAACCATCTTCACGAAGTGCCCTGCGCCATTGGGCCCGCAGTGCAAGTACCCCTGCTCGGCGTTCGACGGCTTCCCTGCCCGACCGGGGGTCCGTGGTGCGGAGTCCACTCCAGGAGCGATTGATTTGAAGATCGGATCCAGCCGCTCCACGGCTCCCTTGTCACCACCCAGCATGAGGCAGTAGCCGCGCTCCAGACCGAAAACCCCCCCACTGGTGCCACAGTCAATCAGGTGGACCCCCGACTTCGAGAGAGCGGCTGCCCTCCGAATGTCGTCCCGATAGTACGAATTGCCCCCGTCGATGACTACGTCGCCAGGTGCCATGCGCTGTGCCAATTCTGCCACCGTCGACTCGGTGATATCGCCCGCGGGAACCATCACCCACGCCGCCCTGGGGCTTGATAACTTGGCCACAAAGTCGTCGATCGAAGTCGCGGCCACGGCACCTTCCTGCTCCAGCCGCCGCACCGCCGCCGGATCCACGTCGTAGACGACGCAGCTGTGTCCATCACGCATGAGACGACGGACTATGTTGGCTCCCATCCGTCCGAGGCCTACCATGCCCAACTGCATCGGGCTTGAACTCTTCATCGCCTCCTCCTCGGGGTTTTCGGGCCGTGAGCCTGAGAGGGAATCGCGGCCATCCATGGCTCGTGCCAGGCGGGGTGGCCCCTTACCAGGAGCGCAGCCTCCGCTGGCCCCCAGCTCCCCTTTTGGTACTCCATCACTGGACCTTTTGGATCAAGCAACGGTTGCACGATCCGCCAAGTCTCTTCCACAGTGTCCTCCCTGGTGAACAGCCTGTGGTCCCCGCGAAGTGCGTCGTCGATCAGCCGCTCGTAGGGCTCGGCGGGTCGGCCCACCTCCTCCGCGAATGAAAGATCTAGGTGGACTGGCTGTGAGATACGTCCCTCACTCCCCTTGGAGTTGAGAACTATCCTGAGTCCCGGGTCCGGGTCAATCCTGAGCACCACCTGATTGGGCTCAGCTTGAGCGCCGCGGCCCAGGAAGGCCAGGTGCGGAGGGTGACGGAAGAGGATCCGAACTTCGGTCACCCTCTCGGCCATGCCCTTGCCGGCCCGGATGAAGAACGGAACTCCCGCCCAGCGCCAATTGTCGATCGCCAGGCGCATGGCGGCATAGGTCTCGGTGGACGAGTGACTGTCGACCCCGGGAACCTTCCGGTATCCGACGTACTGTCCCCGGACACAATGGTCAGGGTCGGCCTGAGGCATCGCTCGAAAGACGTCAGCCTTCTTGTTGCGGAGGTCGTCGGCACTGGCTCCCGCAGGAGGTTCCATGGCTACGAGGGCAAGAACTTGCATCAGGTGGTTCTGGATGACGTCCCGAATGGCCCCGACGGCGTCGTAGAAACCGCCCCGGTCCTCGACCCCAAAGTCCTCCGCCATCGTGATCTGAACTGATGACACGTGATCGCGGTTCCAGACCGGCTCCAAGATGTCGTTGGCAAACCGGAGGAACTGCAGGTCCATCACTGGCTCCTTGCCCAAGAAGTGGTCGATGCGCAGGATCTGCTCCTCGTTCAAGACCTCGTGGAGCTGCCGGTCCAACTCCCGAGCCGAAGCCAGGTCGTGACCAAAGGGCTTTTCGACCATAACTCTGGAGTCCCTGATCAGGCCGGCGTCAGCCAGATGGCTGACGACCATGCCGAACAATGACGGAGGTATCTCCAGGTAGTACAGGGGCTTAGACACCTGCCCCAGCCGCTCCGACAGCCGAGCATAGGTCTGCGGATCGTTGAAGTCTCCTTTGACATAGGAAAGACGCTGGGCGAGCCGACCGAAGACCCGCTGTGAGAAGCGCGGCTCCTCCCCCTCGACCGCTGACCGAGCGTGTGCCCGCAACTGGTCTTCGGTCCAGTCATCCATCGCCACCCCGATCACTGGGCAGCTGAGGCGACCCCTTCGCTCCAGGCGGTAGAGAGCACGAAAGGTCATCTTGCGAGCCAGGTCACCACTTATCCCAAAGATGACCAGGGCACCTGTAGCCTCCGGGGTCTCACTCGCCACGATTCGAGTTTATCCGCGCGACCACCATCCGGCGACTTGGCCGACGACCCGACCGCTCAAGGCTCTGCGGTCCGTCCCTCGGGAGTCGGAGCTCATCGGCGCCACAGGCTCAGGCCGGCAACAGGTCGGCGAAGCAGAACCCGTCGCGATCGACCCGCTCTCCGACGGTCACAGGAATCGGCGAACTGAAGTCGGGAGCGTCCCATACAAAGGTGTGGAACTCCCCATTCTCGCCGCATGGATCGACCGCCGGACCCACCTCCGCCAGCAGTGAGGAGTCGAAGTGACGCCCCGCCAATTCGGGAGAAACCGCCCTTGGATCGACGCAGGTGACGATGGCCCTGATCCCCACTCGCAGTTGCTCCCTCGCGAGGTCCCCAGTGTGCCGACCCCAGAGAGGGAACACCGCGGTCATCCCGGCAGCTTTGAGCTGGGCTTCCCGGTAGACCCTCACGTCCTTGAGGAAGAGGTCTCCGAAGGCGACGCTGGCGACCCCCTTCGCCGCCTCCACCTCCAACTGCCGACTCATGGTCCGCTCATAAACCTTGTTCGAACAGGGGCTGGGAAGGGCTACCTCCAGCAGGGGCAGTCCAAGGCGTCCCGCTTGGGCCCGGACCAGTTCCCGCCTCACCCCGTGAATCGATACCCGATCCGCTTCGGCGTTGAAGGTCACCAGCAGCCCGGCGACCTCCACCGCACCAGACTCCAGCAAAAGATGCAGCGCCATCGCGCAGTCCTTGCCAGAGCTCCAGCTCATGAGCACTCGCGGGACGCTCCCAGAGGAGCTAACGGACATACGGACAGTGGCGACAACCCCGAGCGCAGCAACTCCCTCGCGACAGGAGAAAAGCCGCGGTCAGTACCAGAAGACCGGAGGTGGGGTCGGTGTAGAAGGAGTTCCCGCGAGCCAGGGCCAGCCGGTGCGCCTGAAGAATGTCGAGGTACCTGGGAGCTGACGGGTCCAAGCGGGTGGGATGGGGGGTCTCCAGCGACCTTGGGGATGTGGCAGCCACTGCCAAATCCTACGGACTCTGAGCCGCTCGACGGCCTCAGCCGATCTGTATGGACCGCTTCGCCAAGCCGTGCCAGAACCCGTCGATCACGGTCTTACCCGTGTCGAGGTCGAGCTCGCCGGCCCCCAACGTCACAAACAGGGGGGCGAAATGCTCCGTGCGCGGGTGCGCAAGCTTGCCGGCTGGGGATTTGTGTTCGAAGTCCAGCAGGGCATCCACATCCTGACTCTTCAGCGCCTCCTCTCCCCACTGGTCAAACTCCGCTGACCAGGCGGGCGGGCGGGAGTCAGCTTCGGGCGCCTCGCGCAGGGCGTGGAGGTTGTGGGTGAAGAATCCACTTCCCACGATCAGTACACCCTCGTCTCGAAGTGGCGCCAGCCGTCTGCCCATCAGCAAAAGCGCCTCGGGATCCAACGTCGGCATGGAGAGTTGGAGAACCGGTATGTCCGCCTCTGGGTACATTTCAACAAGGGGGATGTAGGCACCGTGATCCAGTCCACGCTGAGGCGCCTGGTGGACGGCCTCCCCGGAGGCCGAGAGCAGATGGGTCACCCGCTCCGCTAACCAGGGCGCCCCCGGAGAGGGATAGGTGACCTGATAGTAACGCTGCGGAAAGCCCCAAAAGTCATACACCAGAGGAACTGTCGAAGTGGCGGAAATGGTCAGCGGAGCCGCCTCCCAGTGGGCTGAAACTATGAGGATTCCCCGGGGCCTTCCGAGGTCGGCCGACCAGCGGGCCAGCTCATCAGTCCACCGAGCGTCGTCAGCCAAAGTGGGCGCGCCGTGGCTGAGGTAGAGGACCGGCAACCGAGACCGTTGATTCGTGTCGACCGAGTTCACCATGGTGCCCTCCTGGGCAGGATCCGCTTCGGGCTGATAGCCTCTTCCAACTGCCCCAATCATATCCAATTGCGTGTGCATGCAAACGCCATTGAGGGCGCGCCCTATTGGAGTGGAGCGGCCCGCACTCAGAAGAGTCAGCCCGGGTCATCTTCCGTGCCGACTTTAGGAGTCTGCTCACACCGACAATTTGCCTCCGAGTTGGGTCTTGAAAAAGGAGGGGGCCCTGTCAGAGGCGCTGATCCGCCACCATATTCGACGATCTGTTGAGCAGGTCCTGCGGCTGGTGGTGGCTGCGGCCGAAGCCAACGGGCTTACGATCTTAGAGATAGTCCACCATTCCGCGGCCGCGGCGGGGTCGCGCTGTCCATGCCCGACACCGTGGTCCTCCTTCTCTAGACCCCTCTCTTGATCACCCCCTGGATGCTGATCGCTCCAGATCTCGCCCCCGGAGCTTCCGATGAAGGTCTTGGTAAGAGCGAGCGGGACTGAATGCGATGTGCTGCTGGCTGACCCTGAGGTGCTGCTCAGTCATTACGGATTCGATCAGCCGCTGGCTCACCAGCTCGACGGCCTGCCCAAGCTAATCAGGGCGGTCCTTGACGAAGGCTCGCCGTCAGCGGCACTCCTGTAGCCTCAGTCGAGCCCACCTTCCATCGTTAGACTTAAGATCGTAAGGCCGTGCCGCCCCTGAGGCTGCACATTCACCTGGACCAGCGCGAATCCAGGATGGGAACTGGGTGAAAGCCTCAGCACCATGAGAGGTAGTCCGCGTGCACTTCGCCTTGGGCCGTCGAGCCTACCGGTTGACCCTCCCCTTTCCTGCTCGGGCCCGGCCCTGGGGTACACCCGGCTACGGAACGACTGGCCGAGAGGGACAGACCTCTGATCACCCTTCGGATCGCGTGAGCCCACTTACGGGCGGTGACCCCAGTGCCTGAGGTGCTTCTTGAACCGCGCCGGTCGGTCCTGGCGAACGCGGCGCTGCGCCGCACCTTCGCGATCATCAGCCACCCTGATGCGGGGAAGACCACGCTGACCGAGAAGTTCCTTCTCTACTCGGGTGCTGTCCAGGCTGCCGGAGCGGTGAAGGCCAGAGAGGGTCGGAGGCGGGTGACCTCCGACTGGATGGTCATGGAACAGGAACGCGGGATCTCGATCACCTCCACCGCGCTTCAATTCGTTTACCGGGACCACACGGTCAACCTGTTGGACACCCCCGGGCATAGGGATTTTTCCGAGGACACCTATCGGGTTCTCGCCGCCGCCGATGCCGCGGTTATGGTCCTTGACGTCGCCAAGGGCATAGAGGCACAGACCCTCAAGCTGTTCGAGGTCTGTCGGGCCCGGCGTCTGCCGATAATCACCTTCCTTAACAAGTGCGACCGACCGGGCATCCCCCCATTGGAACTCCTAGATGAGATTCAGGCGAAGATCGGCTTGCGACCTACCCCGGTAACCTGGCCGGTCGGCATTCCGGGTGACTTCCGCGGGGTCATCGACCGCCGGAGCGGGGTATTCATCCGCTTTTCGAGGACAATTCGCGGCAGCAGCATGGCCCCCGAGGAAGAGGTATCCCGGGAGCGCGCCGCGGATGAGGAGGGGAGTGCCTGGATCAGTAGCGATGAAGAGGCCGACCTTCTTTCAGGAATTGGGGCTGACCTTGATCTGCGCTCCTTCCTGGCAGGAGACTCCACTCCGCTCTTCGTCGGGTCCGCACTCACAAATTTTGGAGTGCGCCACCTGCTTGACGCGCTGGTAGAGCTGGCCCCGGCCCCCGGTCCGCGGATGGATGTGGCGGGGAGGCCCCGTGAGCTCTCCGCCCCCTTCTCAGGATTTGTGTTCAAGATCCAGGCCAACATGAACCCCTCCCACCGAGATCACGTCGCCTTCGTTCGGGTCTGTTCCGGTGAGTTCGAGCGCGGGGAGCAACTCACCCACGGCCCAACCGGTCGGCTCTTTGGGACCAAGTATGCCGCGTCAATGTTTGGAGCTGACCGCAACACCGTGGAACGCGCCTATCCCGGGGACGTGGTGGGACTGGTCAACGCCAGCGACCTGCGCATCGGAGACACCCTCTACAGCCAGGACCCGGTCAAGTTTCCGGCGATTCCGACCTTTGCTCCGGAGCTGTTTGCAACCGCCCGACCCAAGGACTCCTCCCGCTACAAACAGTTCCGTAAGGGGCTGGAGCAACTCGAGCAGGAGGGAGTGGTCCAGGTCCTCCACGACCCCCAAGGGGACCCGGCACCGATCCTGGCCGCGGTCGGAGAGATGCAGTTCGAGGTTCTCACCCATCGACTGGCGGCGGAGTACGGGGCTCCGGTCGACCTAGTCCACACGCCCCACCGGCTTGCCAGGAGGACGGATGAGGCGACCGCCAAGGCGCTGTCCGCCATCAGAGGGGTCAAAGTCCTTCGGCGCGGCGACGGAACGCTGCTGGCCGCCTTCGAGAGCCCCTACTGGTTGGAGCGACTTCAGGCCGACCACCCCGACTGGCTCTTTGCTTCCATAGTTACGGAATGAGAGCAAATCATCGACATCGAAGGCACCGGCCGCACACTGATGCTTCGATAGGGATTCGGCAGCGATGAGCCAGGATGTCTCTCCAGCCCTGCTCCTGGACCTCTATGAGCTGACCATGGCTGACGCCTATCGGACCGAGGGCATCGCCGATGATCGCGCCACCTTCAGCCTGTTCGCCCGGTCGCTACCGGAGAGCTGGGGCTACCTGGTGGCCGCTGGGCTTGCCGACTGCCTCGATTGGTTGGAGACCCTACGCTTCGAGCCCTCTGACCTGGCCGCGATCGAGCGGCTCGGAGGGTTCTCACACGACTTCCTCAGCTGGCTTTCCCAGGTTACGTTCAAGGGATCGGTGCGGGCGGTGCGCGAGGGCAGCATCGTCTTCCCCGGTGAACCAATCCTTGAACTCGAAGGCAGCCTGGCCACCGCTCAACTTGCGGAGACCTTCCTCCTGAATCAGATCACCCTCCAGACCGGGCTGGCCACAGAGGCCGCCCGCTGCCGCCACGCCGCACAAGGCAGATCCGTAATTGACTTCTCCCTGCGCAGAGCCCCGGGGGTGGATGCGGGGATGAAGCTCGCCCGCTGTTCCCGCCTGGTGGGGCTCGACGGCACCAGCAACGTGGCTGGCGCCGATCGCTACGGCCTGCCGGCCAGTGGAACCATGGCCCATTCGTTCGTCCAGGCTCACGATGACGAGACGACCGCCTTTCGGCGGTTCGCGGAGACCTTCGAGGAGCGCGCTCTTCTCCTGGTGGATACCTACGACGCCGAGCGCGGAATCGATCGGGCCATCGAGGTGGCCCTCGAGATGCGCGAGCGGCAGGTCGAACTTCGCGGTGTGCGGATCGACTCCGGCGACCTGGCTTATCTCTCCCGGCTGGCCCGCGCCAAGCTCGACGCGGCAGGGTTCCCTCACCTAATCATCTTCGTGAGCGGCGGACTTGATGAGCACCGGATAGACCAGTTGATCAGGGTCGAGCGGGCCCCCATCGATGGGTTCGGGGTGGGGACCTCCCTTGGCTCCGCGGGCGACGTCCCGACCCTGGAGACGGTATACAAGCTGGTGGTTCATGAGGGACGGCCGGTTCGTAAAACCTCAGTGGGCAAGGCTATCTGGCCCGGAGCCAAGCAGGTGTTCCGCCCGTTAAATTGGAGCGGAGATACCCTCGCTCTCGCCGACGAGGCACCTCCCAGTGCCAACCACCTACCCCAGATGGAGGAGGTGATGCTCGAGGGGGCCAGGACCGCCGCCGGCGCCCGACCGCTGGCACAGGCATCGGACCACTTCGAAGCCCAATGGGGGGAGGTCCCCGAGCGGATAAAGCGGTTGTCCCACCCTGCTCCCTACAGGGTCACCGCCAGCAACGAGCTACAGACGCTGACTCGACGGGTAGACCTCGCCCTGGCAAGCTCGCCGGCCTGAGGTTCGCAGCGCCAACGTCGCCGGAAGCTCCTCCGAGATGGGAGCTCTACCGCCGCAGCTGATCGACCGCCTCCAGCAACCTACCCACCTCGGCGCGGTTGTTGTAGTGCACCAGTCCGGCCCGCACCGCCCCTCCGATATGGCGCAGCCCGAGCGCACCGACCACCTCCCAGGCGTAGTTGTCTCCGCTCCAGACGTTGATTTTTAGGGACGCCATCCGCTCGGCGACCTCATCCGGCGTGAATCCGGCAACCTGGAAGTAGGCCGTCGGGGCGCGCTTCGTCGCCTCCCCATAGAGCGTCACGTGAGCCATGGAGCGAAGGCCATCCCGGAGCTCGTCAAAGAGTGCGGACTCGTACTCCTCAACCGCCGCCATCACCTTCAGGAGTTGCGCACGCCGATCGCGATGGCGCGCCGGCAGGAGGCCAGCAAGGTGGTCGACAGCCGCGGTCACTCCGGCAAAGTCGGCGAATGGTGCGGTCCCGGTTTGGAATCTGTCGGGTACATCGTCGCTGGCGGGGATAAGCCGATCCGGATGCAAACTCTCCAGCAAGGCGGGGTCAGCGATGGCTGCGCCGATGTGGGGTCCGCACCACTTGTAGGCCGAGGTGACGTAGAAGTCGGCCCCCAGCGAGCGAACGTCGACGGGCATATGCGGGGTGGCGTGAACTCCGTCCACGTAGGTGAGCGCTCCAGCGGCGTGGGCAATTTCGGTGATCCTCTCCACCTGAGGACGCACCCCTAGGACATTGCTCGCGGCGGTCACCGCAACCAGACGCGTTTTGGGTCCGACCAGCGACTGGTACTGCTCCCAGTTCAACTCGCCAGTCTCAACATCAACTCTGGCCCACTTAACGATGACCCCGCTGCGCTCGGCAACCTGCACCCATGGCCGAACATTCGCATCGTGGTCCAGCTGGGAGACAACGATCTCGTCACCCCGGCCCCATAGCTTGGCGATGGCTGATGACAGTCGATAGGTAAGAGTCGTCATGTTGGGGCCGAGCACCACCCCCTGAGCGGTTCCACCCACTAGGTCAGCCACCGCCTGGCGGCAGTCGGCGACAATCCCGTCGCTGCGCCGGCTGGCCGGAAATGCCCCGTTGATGTTGCTGAGACCCTGCCGGTACGCATCTGCGATCGCGTCTATCACAGCGGACGGCGTCTGAGTCCCGGCAGCTCCATCAAGGTAGGCGTAGCCGTCGGCCAGGGCCGGGAAGTCGCTTCTTATGGCTTGGATATCGAGGGCATCCTCGGCACCGGAAAGCGCCTCCGCTTCGATCATGTCGCGACTCCTCAGCACTGGCCATCCCGCTTGGGCCGAACACCCCCAAGGAGCGCAGAAAATTGCGCATTCCAAAGTGGTGGCGGCCCAGTCCCACGCCATCCGGGCCAGACGCCGTGGCCCTGGGTGAGATTCCAACTATAGGGTACAGCCCTACCGCGACAGCCCTTACCTTGATAGGACTCCCCCACCCTTGTTGGGCCTGGCCCCCACGGGCACTCCCACTTCAGCCCGGACAGCCTCACCAGGGAGTCGACCGCCAATTTGTCGTCTGGGGCCCGCAGGCTACCAGTGCCACACCACTCAGCATGCGACTCCGAGAAGTGGGGCTCGCCGTTGGCGACCCTAGTTCGCAGCCGGAGGGTCTCAGGCCAGGCTGGCTTCCAAGGTTATGGTTGTCCCTGAGAGCGCCTTGCTCACCGGGCAACTGGCCTTGGCCGCGTCGGCAACCTTCTGAAATTCCAAGGAGTCAAGGCCATCGACCTGCCCGACCACCGTCAGACGAATCCCGGATATAGCGAACCCTCCGGCAGGATCCGGTCCGAGCGAGACTGCGGCGTTGACATCCAGTGACCCGGGTGTTGCTCCCGCTTGGGCGATCATGGCGGACAGTTGCATGGCGTAGCACGCGGCGTGGGCGGCTGCGATGAGTTCCTCCGGGCTCGTGACCCCCTGGGCGTCGTCAGCCGCCCGCCGAGGAAAGCTGACTTCGTAGGTCGCCAGATGGCTGCTGGTCAATTCGACCTGACCCGAACCCTGTTCGAGGGTTCCCGTCCAAGCGACATGTGCTGTCCGCACCGGCATGGCAATAACCCTCCTGGGTCCATTGTGTGGCCAGCTCAGCCACCGTGTCGGAATGATACGCCGCACGAGATTCCCGCAGTCCGATCACGATAGCGGCGGTGTGCGACGGCAGAATCCGACGAACTAGCCCCGGCGGTAAACTCGGGACACACTCTTCTGAGCTTGGCTCATCACCAAAATGGGTTCACGGCAATTTCTGATACTGGAGGTCGTCCTTGGCAACAACGCAGCGCTCCGCCGTCGAGGACCTCCTCGCAGAATGCCGTCCGTCATTCGCCCACTGGGAGGTTCTCAAGGACCTGGTGGACGAGATGATCGACCTGTCTTTGAACTACCGGCAGTCGGGGCATCCGGGAGGGTCCAGATCCAAGGTCCACCTGCTTGTGGCCACCATGCTCTCCGGCGCGATGCGCTGGGACATCCAGCGCCCTTGGCGCCGCTTCGGCGATCGTTTCGTCCTCTCCGCCGGCCACACCGTTCCCTTGGTCTACGCAACCTTGGCGGTCCTCAACGAGGCGATGCGCGCTCGCTTTCAGCTCGATGGCGACCCACGGTTCGCAGCTCCGGACGACGGCCGGTGGGCCCTGACCTGGGAGGACCTACCTGGGCTCCGGCACAGGGGCGGCCTCCCTGGGCATGCGGAGATGAGTGGCAAGAGCTTATTTCTGAAGTTCAACACCGGCCCTTCGGGGCATGGAATGCCTCCGGCCGCGGGCGAGGCACTCGCCCTCAAGCTCGCCGGAGCGGGCGAGGTCAGGGTCTTCACGGTTGAAGGCGAAGGGGGGCTGACTCCAGGGGGGGCTCACGAAACCAAGAACTCCGCCTGGGGGCTCGGATTGGACAACCTCATCTTCCTGGTGGATTGGAATGACTTCGGCATAGATCAGAGGCCGGCCTCCTCGGTGGTCCACGGTGACCCCACAAGCTGGTTCGAGCCCTACGGGTGGCAGGTGGTGGGGACCGATGACGGCATGGAGTGGGAGCCGGTCACAAGGACGGTGCTGGAGGTCAGCCGCCGCGATGAGCCCCGCTCCGGCCCCGCGGCAGCGTGGTTCAAGACCAGAAAGGGACGGGGCTACGGCAAATTCGACGCGGCCTCGCACGGAACCCCCCACCCGCTGAACAGCCCGGAGTTCTGGAACGTCCGAAGGCGGTTCATGGAGCTGTACGGCGTCACCTACGAAGGAGTCGATGAGCCGGCGCCCACCGATCCCGAGGAGAGGGCGCAACAGGCCGCGAACAACCTCCAGACAGCGATCGGGGTCCTGCGGCGTGACACCGAGCTGGTGAACTATCTGTCCGACCGGCTGCTGCAGATCGCCTCCTCAGTTCCTGACGAGGTCGAGGGGTTCAACCTGGCTGCGGGGTCGGCCAAGCTCTTCTCCGATAAGCGCCTCACCGACTTCCATTCCTATCCCTCGGAGATGTTCAAGCTCCCCGGTGACCGACAGCCGAACCGGGCGGCTCTAGCCGCCTGGGGTAGCTGGATCAACTCCTTCGCGAGGTCCGAATATGGGAGGCCGCTGTTCATCGCCAGCTCTGCTGACCTGGCTGACTCCACCAACCTGAGTGGCTTCGCGAAGGGGTGGGGTGACGCTCCCGGCTGGGGATGGTACGACCGCTTGGAGAACCCGAGGGGGACGGTCTTGCCCCAGGAGATTACCGAATTCACCAATGCCGGTATCAGTGTCGGACTTGCCTCGGTGAATCTAGCCGCAGATCCCTTCCGCGACTTCGACGGCTTCTGGGCGGCATGCTCGACCTACGGCTCCTTCAGCTATCTGAAGTATGGAGAGATGCGCCTCTTCAGTCAGCTCGCCCAGGACTGCGAGCTCAGAGTTGGCAAGGTGCTTTGGATTGCCGGACACTCCGGCCCTGAGACCGCCGAGGACTCCCGGACTCACTTCGGGATCTTCTCTCCCGGGGTCACCCAGCTGTTCCCAGCGGGCCACGTCATCGACCTACATCCCTGGGAGTACAACGAGGTACCGGTGGTTCTGGCGGCTGCCCTGGCATCGCCAGCCCCGATCATCGCCCTTCACCTGACCCGACCGCCAGTGGAGATCCCCGACCGAGACGCATTGGCCATCCCCTCTCATGAAGCTGCGGCTCGTGGTGCATACCTCATTCGCGACTTCAGAGCTGGCGAGCCGCGACATGGAACGGTGTTCGTCCGAGGGACGCTGCCCACCGCCAATCTGCTTGCAGCGCTGCCGCAGATCGACCGGGCCAGCTACAACTTGAAGATCGTGGCTGCGATCAGTCCGCAGCTCTTCGCACTGCAAGACAGGGAATACCGCCAAGCCACGGTGAGCCCGGCCGATCGCCTCGACTCCATGGCGATCACCAATGGGGCCCTTCGCCTCATGGGCGACTGGATCTCGGGGCCGTTTTCAAATCAGTATTCCCTCTCACCCGATTGGGACGACCGCTGGAGAACCGGGGGCAGCGTCGACGAGGTCATGGACGAGGCTCACCTGACTAGCACTCACATCCTCGACGCCCTGGAACGATTCGTAACGGAGCACCCTCAGCGAATCGCGTCTCTGCAGGCGATGCTGAAAAACACGTAGGCGGTCAGACGGCTGGACAACACTTGGATCCCACCCCCATCTATCCGGGTTGGCTCGCCATTCAACCGAAAAACCGGCGGCTCCGGCGATCATCTCAATCACCGCCGCTAAGGTAGCCATGCATGGGTAATTTTGGCCGAGGGCCCGCCATCGATCCCGGGTTCCCGGTCGGCGTGGTCATCCCCACAATAGGGCGACCACGCCTCACCGCCGCCGTTGTCACCGCCCTGGAGCAAACCATCCCACCGGCCGCGATCGTAGTGGTGTGCGACGGCCCAACCGAACTGATACGGTCTGTGCAACTACCTGACGACCCCCGAATCCAGCTGATATCGAGTCTGCCCGCTTCGGGCCTGAGCGCTGCCAGGAACGCAGGAGTGCGTCACCTTCGCACCCCCCTGGTAGCCCTTCTCGATGACGACGACGAGTGGCTGCCAACCAAATTGGAGCGCCAGCTGGCGGCCTATCGAAAGCTTCTGGATGAGGGCGTCGCACACCCGTTGGTGAGCTGTCGAGCCGTGATCCAGGACTGGTGGGGAGGCCAGCTCGCGACGGCTCCCATCGACCTCATCGCCGAAGGTCAAAGCGTCGGTGATTATCTCTTTCGTCGCCGCCACATTCGGCGTCGCGGAGCGCTGCTCTTGCCTTCCACCCTCCTTTTCGATGCCGCCCTCGCCAGGGAGGTTCCCTTCGATGAGTCTCTGACAATTAGCGAGGACTGGGACTGGCTCCTAAGACTCGGAGCCCGGCCTGACACCAAGATCAAACAGGTCGACGAAGCTCTGGCACGGTACACGGAGCATGAGGGCGGGAACTCCAGACAGCGCAGCTGGCAGATGAGCCGCGCCTGGACCGAAGCCATCACAACGCCTTTGTCGGCTTCGGAGCGGAGCGACTGCCTCATCTGTGATGTCGCCCCCAAGGCACTGGTCACAGGCGACTTAGTCGCCTACTTGAAGATCCTCAAGCGCGCGCGCCGCATCGGCGGCGCCGGCCCGCGGGCCTGGATGTACGCGCTCCTCGGGATCTTCGTATTCGCCCTTACTGATCGGGCTCGGCGCTGGGCTCGCCGTGCCCGACGTTCACTTAGTGGGCGACACTGACCGGAACAGGCCCCCGCTCGCACTCCCGAGCCTAGGCTGAACCCCCTCGTGTAAGTCCAGTCAGGGACGGCCGCTCATCTCATCATCAACGGTAGGTGGCTTTGTGGGACATCCCCTGGCGAGCCCCCGCCCATTCCGTTGGGCGGTTCCTCAACTGTTACTCCAGGGCGCATAATGAGGTTGTGAGCCTAGCGTTCCTTCTGGAGGGGAGGGCACGAGGCGATGCCAGCAGGTAGTCAGGGCGACCTGTCTGTGAGCCAGCGCGCCCCGCTGTTCATGGATTTGGATGGGGCAGCAGGGGCCACCCTGCTCAGACGCGATTCGTCCGCTGGGCGACAGCCAGTAACCGTCGCCTTCGTGAACAACATGCCCGATGCTGCATTTCGGGAGACCGAGGCCCAGTTCCTAGGGCTCCTCGGAGAGGCGTCGTCCGTAGCGCCGATTCTGATCACGCGCTACTGGATGCCCGGAGTGCCCAGGGGCCGAGCGGTTGCATCGCTTATCGAGGCGTCCTATGAGAGCGCCGGGTCGCTGCTTGGCCGATCCGTTGACGCGGTGATCATCACCGGAACTGATCCTCTCGCGCCGAACCTCCAGTCAGAGGCATTCTGGCCGCTGCTGTCGGAGCTGGTGAATTGGGCAAAGCGCTCTACCACCTCCGCACTCCTTTCCTGCCTCGCGGCCCACGCGGCAATCTACCTGCTCGACGAGGTGGAGCGCACCTCCCTCCCTCAGAAGTTCTCAGGCGTGATGGTGAACAAAGTCGACCACCGGCATCCCCTGTCACGGGACCTCGACTCGGAAGTCCCGATTCCCCACTCCCGAAGAAACGGTGTCGAGCTGTCCCAGCTGGAAGCCAAAGGCTACCAGCGGCTGTTGACCTCTCAGCGCGACTGGACGGCAGTCACCAAGTTTTCTGGGGACTGCCTGTTCTTGCTCCTCCAAGGTCACCCGGAATACCAGCGGAACACCTTGTTGCGCGAGTACCGGCGAGATCTGCGCCTGTTTCAGTCTGGGCGCCAATCGACCCGCCCGAGCACCCCGACAGGATATCTGACCCCGATCGGCCTATCCATGCTCCATGAAGTTTCCCGGAGCTCAGCCGGTGGGTCGGGGGGGTCAACCCCGACCCCGGGTTTTCCCCTCACTGAGTTGGCTTCCGAGGTAATGGTTAGCTGGAGTCACTCGGCAGCGACCCTATACAGAAACTGGATGGAGTGGGTGGTCAACCGTAGCAGCTCCTCAGGCACCCCGACCGGGGTCGCCAACTTTCCGGCCACCGTCGGATGAGGGCCGTCGGCAGCTCCCCGTTCGGGCAGCCCCGCATCCCCCACCTACGGCCGAACGATGGGGGGAGGCAGGACTTTGAGGGATGAGACTCTGGCGATCCACGCCGGGTATGACGGTGACCCAACTCGGGCGGTGGCAGTACCGATCTATCAGACCGTCGCTCATGAGTTCATCGATGCCAGCCAGGCCGGGGCAATCTTCGACCTGGAACTGCCGGGGTTCCATTACAACCGCATCAACAACCCCACCAACGATGTGCTGGAGCGCCGGCTCTGCGCCCTCGAGAGAGGGGTGGGGGCGGTGACGTTCGGATCCGGACAGGCGGCCGTGACCCAGGCCGTGCTCAACGTGGTCCGTCAGGGCAGCAACATCGTCTGCGCCCCGCAACTCTATGGAGCGACCCACACATTCTTCAGCCACGTCCTTCCCCGGTACGGGGTCACCGCGCGGTTGGCCGCCGACGACACCACCGGAACAATGGAGCCGTTGATCGATGAGAAGACCACCGCGATATTCTGCGAGAGCATCGGCAACCCCGCTGGCAACATAGTGGACTTGGCTGCGGTTGCGGAGCTGGCCCACGCGCACGGGGTTCCCCTGATCGTAGACAACACCGTGGCCACTCCCCTACTGGTGAAACCCCTCACTCACGGTGCCGACGTGGTAGTCCACTCCCTGACCAAGTTCATCGGTGGTCATGGCACCACTCTGGGAGGGGCGGTCATCGATGGCGGGTCGTTCCCCTGGGCAGAGCACCCGGACCGGTTTCCCATGTTCAATCAGCCTGAGCCAGCTTTCCACGGGGTGGTCTATGCCAGGGACTTCCCGGAGATGCCGTACATCGTCCGCTGCCGTACGGTTGGCCTCCGCAATTTCGGACCCACCCTCTCCCCCTTCAACGCATTTCTATTGCTGCAGGGGCTGGAGACCCTTCCACTGAGGCTTGAGCGGCACGAAGCCAACGCTCGTCGGGTAGCGAATTACCTGCGTCACGATCCGAGGGTCGAATGGGTCAATTTCTGCGGGTTCGCGGACCACCAATACCATCGGTTGGCCGAGACATATCTTGGGGGGCGGGCGCCATCGGTCCTCACGTTCGGGATCCGAGGCGGATACCAGGCCGGATTGGATTTCTTTAACTCGGTCGCGCTGTTCAAGCGGCTGGTGAACTTGGGCGATGCCAAGTCCCTGGTCAGTCACCCAGCCTCCACCACGCACCGCCAACTTTCGCCAGCGGAGCTCGAGCAGGCGGGCATTCCGCCCGAAGCCATCCGGCTCTCCATCGGGTTGGAGCACCCAGACGACATCCTCGAGGACATCGACCAGGCGCTAGCGGTGTGTCAGGAACGCCTGCTGAGTCGGCAATACGCGGGGAGTGAATGACGTGGCGTCAGCAGTCTCGGTCGAGGAGTCGGATCACCTTGGCTTAGACGGTCGACCCTCTCCGAGCGGCGCAGGGGTGATGCCCCGCCCCGCCATAGGTGACACCAGTCCCACAACTGGTCAGCGGGGTCGATTATTGGGGACACCGGCGGCGGGGACGACTGAGGTGGCGATCGTTGGACTTGGCTCCTGGGGACTCTGCGTCCTGGAGCGTTTCGTGGACCTGGCCCGAACCGGGCGACGCTCTTTCCCCACTCGCCTTCACGTGATCGAGCCAGATCTCCCAGGAGTTGGAATCTACGCCCAACACCAGCCCGACTACTACCTTATGAATACCGCCTGCGGCCAGATGTGTCTTTCCCCCTGGCCGGAACGCCACGAGACCTCTTACGCCTTGACCCTATGGGAGTGGGCCGTGCAACAGGGCTACCGCTGGGTTGGAGAGAGCTGCCTTCGAGGACGGACCGGAAGGCCGCTCACAGAGCACGACTTTCTTCCGCGACGAGTCATGGGCGAATACCTGGCGTGGTTCTATGCCCAGCTCGTCGCGTCCCGACCGCCTGCCCTTGAGATCATCCATCACCAAACGTCGGCTGTCGATGTGGTCAACAACGGCCGCGGGCGGGAGCGGATTTCACTTGCCGACGGAACCTCGGTGCTCGTCGACCATGTCATCATCACCTGCGGTCACACGGAGAATCGCGGGGAGCGAGGTGGGCGCCCCGGCGTGACATGGGTGGCACCATACCCATCGTCCAAGTACTCCGTCGGCCTGTCCCGCAATTCCCAGGTAACAATCGCGGGAATGGGCTTGGTGGCGGCGGACGTCCTGGCCGCACTGACCGTGGGCCGGGGTGGCTCGTTCCACCACACCGGGGACCGCCAAGTCTACCGACCAAGCGGGTTCGAGCCGCAGATAAGGCTGTATTCGAGAGGTGGCCTGTTCCACGCGGCCAAGGCGGTCGGCCAGCGGGACACGACCGACGAGTACCGGCTCGGAATCTGGACAGATGAGGTCACCTCCGCGTTCCGGCAGGGGCGCGCCAAAGGCCAGCGGTTGGACGCAAGATCGGATCTCCTTCCGCTGATATACGCAGAGATGCACCTGGCCTTCTACACTCAGGCAGAGCGGCGTCGGTCGGGTCAAATCGCCGCGGAGCGCATGTGGGCACGGCTCTCGGAAGGCTGGCGGACAGGAGAGTTCCCCCCGCTAGTTCGGGAAGTGGCCGTCCAGCACGGGCACTTTGATCCATCTGCCCACGTCTTTCCTGGACAGGGAGTCACATTCGCAGACTCTGGCGAATACCAGAGCTGGGTACGCGAGTCGGTTGCTGCCGACCTAAAGGAGGCGCTGCGGACCGGGGGCGAGAGTCCCCTGAAGGCGGCGTACGAGGTGCTGCGCTACCTGAGGGACCCGATGCGCCGGGTGATCGAGTTCGGTGGCCTGACAGCCAGCTCCTACCTGGATTTCGCCTCCAACATTCGTGGACGGCTGACCCGACTGGTCGCGGGGCCGCCCGCCATCCGGGCGCAGAATGTGCTAGCACTCATCGACTCCGGAGTGCTGACACTTCCCTTTGGGCCCTCACCAGAGGTCTCGGCGGACGGAGTGTCTGGCCAGACGGTGACATCCACTCGGCTGAGCCAAAGGTACCGCGCTCCAGCCGGAACCCTCATCCGGGGGTATCTGGACGACCCCTCCGTGCACCGATCCGTCTCCCCTTTGCTCTCCAACCTCTATCGCCGAGGGCGCCTCTCCCAGTTTCGCCAGGAGGGATCAGAACTCGGGAGCGTCGATCTGACCCCGGACTTTCATCCGATAAGTCGGCAGGGAGAGGAGCAGCCCAGCCTCTGGGTGTTCGGAGTCTTGACAGAGGGAGTTCGTTACTTCACCTATTACGTCCCATCCCCTCATAGCCGGGTCAGAGCGTTTCTCGACGCCCAGATCTGCGTCCAAAAAATTTGGGGTTGAGGGGATCGTTCAGATCAGCGCCTCCGGGATTGCAGGATGGTGACGTTAACCTAGGCGTCGTGCTGTTGCGCCCCATGATCGGTGCCGTCCAGGTTGCCGTTGCCGCCCACCACCCCCGCATTGGCCGGGATTTGGCCCTCGCTCACCGGGATGGCGGGCGGAGCATCCATGCCGGTCAGGTGGCGCAATCCTCCCATCAGTTTGGGTGCTGTGGGCCCGACCGTAATTCTTTCGCGTTACATCTCCGGGGGCTGAGTCCTGGACCACGTCGTGTACCGCTGACCCGAAGGCTCGACCGTGATCAATCAAAATTGACGAAAAGTCAACTGGTGTGGCATCACGCGGGGCCGAATTCACGGGCGCATTCACCCAGGACTTTTCGACGCTGCAGGACTCGGGACGGCGGGCCGCGACAGTGAACAGACCTCAGAGCGGACCCCAGTAGGTGGCCGGGACGCGCCGAAGCGGCCGCCGCCGGGTTCAACCGGCAGGGAATGATGACGCGCTCGATTCCGGCAATAAAGGTTCGATGGACACCGATCCCCTTGGCCGGCCAGCGGACTCTAAGCAACCAGATCATCCGGGGGTCGGAGATGAACCCACTCGGCCCCGGACGAAGGATCGCACCAGGGCCCAAGGCTCTGGCCGGCGAGCGCAGGGGCCCCCCCGCACTCGTCCAGGAAAGGCCGGTCGCCCGCGGGGTGACGGTGGCGCCGGGGAATCCCCCAGCCCTGAAGCTAAGGAGATTGGCACCGCCCAGCCGCGTCCTTACGAGGAAGGTCCGGGGCAGGGAGCGGGAGAGCTTCCCAACTGTTCACCGATTCTGGGTTCCGAGGCCGGCCAACTGCCTGCGTCGGACCTAACAACTGAAGTTGGTGACCCCGAATCGCGACGGCCGGAGGCGGCCGAAGCGCACCAGCTCCCCGGCGAAACCCAGGTACCTCCGCTGGTGTCGGAGGCTGCGCCCGCCTTGCAAAAAGCCGAGGCTCTCCTGTCCTCGCTGGGCGACCAGGGAGACGACCCCATTGCGGTGGCTGGCGGACCCAGGGGTTCGTCGGAGAAGCAGCTTGTCTCCCCCAGCGGCGGACAGCTCTTATGGACAGCTGCAGTCTGCCTCAGCTCCTCGGTCGGGCTTGGGCTGGTGGCGATCGCGGATGCAGCCAGCCGTCAGGGAGATGGCAAGCTGTCGTTTTTGTTCTGGCTGGGCCTGCTGGGGATCTTTGTGCCCACCGCCCATCGCAGCCTGTCGGGATCGTGCGGTCGATCCGAAAGGCTCCTCCTGGCGTTGATGCTGGGCAGCGCGATGTACCTGGTAAAGGTCGCTGCCGCACCGACCGGGTTCAGCTTCATCGACGAGTTCATTCACCTGCGCACCCTCCAGGACATCCTCAGGACCCACCACCTCTTCACCTTCAACCCATTACTAGCCGCGTCCTCGGTTTACCCAGGGCTGGAGACTGTCACATCGGCTATCGCGGACATGACCGGCCTCAGCCCCTTCGTGGCCGGGCTCCTCCTGGTGGGGGTCGCCAGACTGGTGTTCACCGCCTCCTTCTTCTACGTGGCGGAGCAGGTCACCGGTTCTTCACGCGCGGCCGCCGGAGCCACCCTGGTCTATGCGAGTAACCCCATGTTCTTGTTCTGGAGTGCCTACTTCTCGTACGAGAACCTTGCCCTCCCGCTTGCCGCCTTCGTGGTCTGGTGGATTGCCACGACCCGTCGACAGCCAGGTCGTGGACCGCTACTTGTCGGAGCGGTCGGGGTTGTTGCTGTCACGGTAACCCACCATGTGGCTGGTTTCGCCCTGGCAGCGGTCCTGGTTGCTTGGTGGGTGGCGGAGAGGATTGTGCGCGGAACGCAACCCGCCGTTCGAAGGCTGGGGTGGATGGCTGCACTTTCGCTTGTGGTGCCCATCGGTTGGATGGCGACCATCGCTCGTCCCGCAATCGCCTATCTCTGGAGCGAGAACATCTACCCTGGCATATCCCAAACGGTGGCCTTGGTTCAGGGACATCTCGCTGCCAGAACCCTGTACAGCAGCGCCGGCAGCGCGGCTCCGCTGTGGGAGCGATTGGCGGGGTTTGGTGGAGTGGCGATACTGCTGTTGCTACTGCCGATCGGCGTTTACTACGCCTGGACCAAGCACTCCTCTCGACCAGCGCTTCTTGTGGCGGCGGGGGTCGCCGCCCTTTACCCGTTGAGCCTCATCCCTCGGCTGGCTCCAGACGGGGTGGCGATCTCAGGGAGGTCGTCGGAGTACCTGTACGCTGGTCTAGGTTGTATTCTCGGGATGGTTGCCGCAATGGCGAGTGGTCCTGCAGCACGCCAACATCAAACACGATGGCTCCGGTGGCTCTTCAGACTGGTGCCTGGCAAGCGGCGGTCAGGACTGGCCGTTACGGCGGTGCTCACCGTGGTCTTCCTGGGTGGAGTCACGGTTGGTACGCCGTACAACAAGCTGCTGCCCGAGCCAGCCAACCCGGTGGGGTACCCATCCGCCGTGCAACCTGACGTGTTCGCGGCCGCTGCCTGGGCGCGGACCAACTTGGGCCCGGGCCGGACTTTCGCGACCGATGCATTGGACGCGCCAGTCCTGGGGAGCTTCGGTGAGCAAAATCCGATCTCTGAAAACCTTGCCTTTCCCATCTTCTTCTCAAGCACGATGAGTCAGGCGGTGGTTCACGACATCCGATCTGCCGGAGTCGACTACATCTTCGTGGACACTCGCATGAGTTTGGGCACACCTATCAACCCCAGCTATTACTTCAGTCCCTACGAACCCGGTGGCAGTCATCACGCCCATCCCCTTCCAAGCAGCTACTGGGCTAAGTTTGGAGCCACCAGCTGCACCAGCCTGGTGTATTTCGCGGGCCCCCTGCGCATCTATGACGTAACCGCAATCGCGGACGGGTTATGCGTACCCGCCATCAGGGCCGGCTAGGACATGGTGACCCGAACGGCACCCTGGCGACTGGCCGCCTTGGGGGCGGCCGCGTTTCTGTCGATGGTGACGGCACTGGCTGCGGGCACGACTCCGCCCTTGCCTCTGCGCGTCTTGATTGGCTTGCTCATGACTCTGATCTTGCCAGGGTTCTCGGTCCTGGCAGCCGCAGCTCCCCGGCTACGACTCAAAGTTCCCCAATTGGCTCTGGCTTGCGTTGCTGTGAGCATTTGCTGTGACCTCCTCTGCGGGCTGGCGGTTGGGGGAACGGCAATTGGCCTGACCGCCACTTCCGTCGCTCTGGGGCTGTCCATGGTCACAGCACTTGCTGCCAGCATCGCCGCGATCCGGCAGGCACGCGCGAGCGCCGACGTAGGAGCTGGCCCACACCTGGTGGCCACCCAGTCCACCCCTTCGACGCCGGTAAGCGATCTTTATGAAGGGCTGCGGACAGGGTGGCGGGTCGTCCTCTCGATCTGTACAGCTGCGGCCGTTTGCACGATCGTGGGCGGATCCCTGCTGCTCTCCCAGCACGCAGCGGTCGCCGCCCGCGGACCAGCCTACCTGGCGCTCGGGACGCGGGCCCTGAGCCCACCGGCGGTGGCCGTCACGGTCACCAGCCACGAGAGGAGATCGGTCGCAATTCGGGTGGCTGTGTTGGATGGGAAAATAGTGGTCGGGACGTGGACCAGGATCCATCTCAGACCAGGGCAGACGTGGACGGCTCGCGTCAAACTCCCTTCGCCCGCCACCTTCGAAATCGTCCATACCAGTCTGTACATTGGCTCATCAACCATCCCTGTAGCAGGTACCGCGGTCAGGATCGGCTGACTCCCTCCTTCCGGCAAACCACCGAGACCGCCCTCACCACTGCTTTGGTCGACAAAAGTCTACTCCGGCCTTGTTCGGGAACGAAGATGTCTTCTGGAGGGATAGGAGTGCCGGCCCGCGGCGCGGATCGCCCACTCCAAATCCGATCTGGCCACGGAGCATGCCAGACCTAGGACAGCCACCGACCTGGTCCGGAGCTCTCCGGACCCCAATAGTCCTCTCCAGATAGCGGCCGCGTCGGCCCACTTCCCCTCGATGAGGGCCAGACGACCCCGCGAGATCGCAGACTCCTGAAGCTGGCGGGCGGGATCCGCCGCAATAATCTCTTTGAGCCCTTCCCACTCGTTCGGCCCAAATAGCTGCCGAGCGCGCTCCGCAGCTTCCGAAAGGTAGCTCCGACGGTCTGGGCCAACACCGAAGACGTTTTGTATCGTCCACTGTTGGGCGTGACGCCGCCAGCAACCAAGAACCTGGTCGCTGCGAGCAAACGGGCCCACTGTCGCCAGACGGAGCCATGTCGGGAGATCGACGTAGGGAACTCCAGGCGGCTGGATGAAACCCCCGATCAGATCGAGCGCCGGGCGTCGGATCATCACCGTGGAGGTGACCAGAAAGTCCGTCTTGATCAGCGCCGGGATGATGGAACCCAGGGGCCGGTTGAGAGAGACAGCTCCGCGTGGCGCGTGACGATGGCCCGCGTAGGTGAGGCCCCAGTCATCGATGAGCCGGGCAGGGCCGTAACTCAGCACGGCCATCGGATTCAGCTCCATCAGCTGGCTCTGAATCGCCAGCTTGGAAGGTGGCCACATATCATCCCCCTCCAACACCGCCACCAGCGGCGCCCGGGTTCTTGAAAGAGCTTCCGCGTAGGATCGTCCGAGCGCCCCGAGCCCGAGGTGAGGCAGTCTCACCACCGAGATGCGAGGATCACTGAACGACTCCGCTACCTCGGGGGTGCCGTCGTCCGACCCATCATCGACAACCACCATCTCCCAGTCTTCAAAGGTCTGTCCAATGACGCTGGAGATACAGGCTTGCAGCAGCCGCTGGTGCCGATAGGTGGGGGTAATCACAGCGACCTTTGAAGTCATTTGTGGGCTGGCCCTGATGGCACCGGCCTCGACTCTAGGTATGACTTGATCGCCTCCGAAGGGGACTCCGGCCTGCAACCTGGGGCAACTCGATGGAAGGTCCCGCCTCGACACCGCATCCTTCCCGACCGGGTCACGTTCCAGCGCCCCCAAGCAGCTTCGAGGCCGGGGACGACCCGGGTGGCCCTCCAACCACTTCGCTGAACACCGCCTCCCAGGCACCGACGACGGCTCTGGCCGAGTACCTGGTCGCCCGGTCCCGCCCGGCATCCCCCAGCCGTCGCCTGAGCGCAGGATCCGATAGCAGAACCCTTAATGCCTCCCTCAGAGCTCGGACATCACCGGGCTCGACCAAGACCCCGGTCACCTCGTCCACGACCAGGTCGGCCAGCCCCCCCACCCGGGAAGCCACCACGGGCACCCCCGCGGCCATTGCCTCTAGAGCGACGGTTCCAAACGGCTCGGGCCAGCGAGATGGAACGACCCCCATCAAGCAATGACTCCAAGCCCTCAGCACCTCCTCGTGGGGCACGTTCTCGGCCACAATCACCCCAGGAGGGAACTCCGATGGGGTGTCTGGTCGCCGCACCCCCGCAAGAACCAGCGGGACCTTCGACTCCAGGCCCAGCCACGCGTCCACCAGCACGTCAACCCCCTTATAGGGACCAAGACCACCAGCGAACATCAGGTAGTCACCCTCTTGGGGCACGAAGCTCGGACGACCTTCAGAGCGCAAAGAGAAGGCGGCATCGGGCACAAAGGGCGGAATGATCGCAATCGGTTCGCCACCCGGGCCGGGCAACCCCGCTGATGCGCGCGCCGTCGCCCGGCTGTTGGCGACGTAGCGGTCGACTCTTCGAACCCACGGTTTCATCAAGGTCAGGCCGGTCGTGAGAGCCAGGGAACGCCCAAAGCCGTACTGCTCAGCAGCGCAGGCCACGCACTTCCGATATGCCGGTCCGGAACACACTCCGCCTCGATATGCGAAGGTGTTCTTGGGGCACACGAAGCCATATTCGTGGATGGCGACCACAACCTTGGTTCCCGGCCAGGGTAGCAGCGGCAGGAACGAATAGAGCATCCAAGAGTGCGCATGGATGACATCTGGCCGGCGTTCTCGGAGCAGCCTGCGGAGCGAGCGCACCACCCCGGGATCAGCCATCGTCGGGTGAAAGGGCTTCTCCGGATCCGCGTACAGGCGGCTGAGAACCCGACTCCACCCCGCCACACGATGGACGGGCACCACACCATCCATGGTGAGGCTGGGACCGCTGGGGCCGGCCAGCGCCACCACATCGACTTCGTGCCCCCGAGCCGCCAACTCATGGGACAGCATCTGCACCTGAAGGTCCCTGCCCCCGACGATGGGCGGGGGGTAACAGTCAGTGGCTTGCAGGATCCTCATCGTGTCATCCTCCCCAACTGGCCACGATGGGAGTTTTCGGGCCACCGTGCCGGCTCACGAAATCGATCGCCACCACGAGACATCCGGCAAGCTGCATCGCGAGCCATGCCCATCCCACCGCTGCGACACCGACGGAGGGAAGGAGAACCCACGACACGACAATCGTGCCGACGCCCATGCCGACGTTGAGATACGCGGCCCTGGCGACACGGCGCTCGACCATCAGAACTGAAACGTAAAGGTTGGTGATCGCATCGGGAACGGCGGATAGAACAATCAGACGCAACAGAAGTATCGAATGCTGTGCGTACTCGTGCCCAAAGGTCGACAGCAGTATCCCCCCGACCAACAGGAATACCACCATCCCGGGCACCAAAAGGAAGCAAAGAATCGCGAGAGCTGAGCGGGTGCTGCGCCGGAGCCCCCCGGGTGAGTGAACCCCTTCAGCAAAAAGCGACCGAGCGATCGCCGGGGAGATCACAAGCAGAATCCCGCACATCATCCAGGTGGTGTAGAAATAGGCGTTGTCCCGGGCCGAAAGTCGCGCGGTAACTAGAAGCGGGAGGAGCAACGGCGGCAGCGCCCCCCCAAGTCCCACGAACTGGTTGCCCACTATTCTTCGGACCAGTGTCCGGGCGTGATCGATCGATGCCCGAGGTCGCGGTCGGTGCCATGTCCCAACTCGCCTCACCACCAGAAGCCCACCGACGGCTATGCCGAGGACCGCGGCTAGAGACCACGCACCCAGGAGGGCCAGGACCCCCGCGGATCCCAACCAGGCTATGGGTAGAAGCACTATGGCCTTGCCACCGGACACCACGGTGTTGCGTCCCAGCATATTCCCAGACACCCTCTCTGCCACAAATGCAGTGTCCAGGATCGAGCCAACGGTGCCGGCCACCGTTCCCGCCCCAAACAACAACCAGTAGACGGGATGAGACAGGGAGGCGAAATCGCGCGAGATTAAGGGCAGCGCGAGTAATGCGGCGCAACTGAGCAGGAACGTGGTGGCAGCGCCCATGAGGGTCACCGTCCACAAGGTCAGCCACCAATCAGTTGGATCCTTGTGGCCGGGAAGGGATTGGATGAGGACAGTGGCGACGCCCAGCTGGGCGCACAGCGAGATGATGGTGCTAACGGAGATTATCGCCGACGCGAGGCCCACGGCGGCAGGAGAAAAGAGCCGGGCCGCGGCGAGCCAAAAGAGGTATCCGAAGGCTGAGTTGACTACGGTCGTGGCCATCATGAAGAGGCTGTTGCGCAGCAGCGAATCCCCCCGGGCCCGTTTCAACAGGGCCAGCGGCCGAAAGTGAAGACCTAACGGACTCGAAGCCATCTGCCGACTATTCCTCGGTCTCGCATGTTCCCTGGCCTTGCACTCGGACCCGACCCGTGGTTCGGGTCAGGTTTCGACCCTTGACCATCGCCCACCCTGACCAAGCGACCCGGTCCCTCGGCCGCGCTCCTCGACTGAGGGCCAACGGTAATTCCCCGGGTGGATGTGGCAGTGTCTCGTTCTGTTGGCCCGGCCCGGATGAAGTGTTGGAGCGACGGCGAATCCCCGTCATAGGAGCAGCCTCCCAACACCACCCGGGCGGTGCCCGAGGCAGCGCGCGTTTCCGTTTTTCGTGAGAGAGCGCTCCTCCGGTCCGGATACCAAAATACCGGTCATCGGCGCATCGGCACGGGCGGGGTCGGGGCCCAGCCGTCTCTGGAGGACATCCCGATTCTGAATACAAAGCCGCATCTCCACCACTCTAAGCGACCGGGGATACGGCACAGCCACACCCGAATCCTCGACGTGCTGAATCTACCCTCGGTGCTGTCGGGGAGAGGGCCACCACGGGTAGGTTGGCCCCCAGGTCGTACTGCCCCTGACCAGAGACAGCCATGAACGGTGTGACTTCTAGGCTGCCATTCCCCTGTCTCTGTTTTACCGTGCCCTGGAGGTTGTTCTTGGACTGGTCTTTCGGAGGATCCCAGTGCTTCCGTTCTGAGATGCGGGGAACGGGGCGTTAAACTTCTGCCATGAAAGGGAGGTCCGACACGTTTGTCTCCGTCGCGGCCGGGGCAAACCCGTGCTCTGCGACCCGCAGCCACGTTCATCATCGCTGAAAGGTGCAGGCGGTCCCTAGCCAGGAAGTCACAGTGATCATCCCCGCTCACACCGAGGAACGATGGACGTCTTTGGTAACCGCTGTGGGCCTGATCCAGCGCCAAACGACTCCTCCCCGGCAGATTGTGGTGGCCGTCGACCACAATCCGAGTCTTCTCCGGCGGGTGCAGGCGGAGATCCCATCGATTGAGGCCACGGCTAATCGCTACGACAACGGTGCTTCAGGGACACGGAATTCCGGCGCCGAGCTGGCAGTCACACCGCTCCTGGCCTTCCTGGACAGCGACGTGCGTCCGCGTCGAGATTGGCTGGAGACTCTCATCGCTCCCTTCGCGGACCCCGCCGTCATCGGGACGGGTGGCTTCGTCGCCCCGGACTGGATCAATGGTCGCCCAGCATGGTTTCCGGCCGAGTTCCTCTGGGTGGTGGGGGCCACGTTCCAAGCGGCCGACACCCCTTTGACCACGGTGCGCAACGTCTGGTCAGAAAACATGGCGGTGAGGCATCAGGCCTTCAGTCGAGTAGGTGGGTTCAGGATCGACTTCGGTAAGGTCGGCGATCGATCCAGCCCGGAGGACACCGATTTTTGCCTCAGGGTTGGCCATGCCTACCCGGGGCAGAAATGGGTGCTTGTGGTGGATGCCGTGGTCGACCACACGGTCGGCCCAGAGCGATCAACCGTGGCCTTCTTTCTGAGACGCTGCTATTCCGAAGGGTCATCCAAGGTGACGATGGCCCGACTCAACTCCGGGGCCCGAGAGCTCGGTGATGAATATTCGTATTTGAGAAGGCTGGTCACCACCAGCACCTGGACCTACCTGCGATTGGCTGTTTCGGGGCGTAGCCAGGCCGCTGGCGGGCGTGTACTGGCGGTGCTGGGGGGCCTGATCGCCGCCACTTTAGGAGCGGCGGTGGCTTTCGTCACCGGCTTTCGGCCAGGCCGTTGAGACGTTCCGTGGAGCGCTCTCGAGAGCTGGCGATTGCCCCCATCGTGCTCTGAGCCTTCTGGGCTAGGTTGGTTAGGCGCGGTCGACCTCGAGCCGTGCTAGCGAAGACCTACTGGCAACCCGGTTGTCAATCGGGGGCCACGGCGAAGGCAAGACCATTCCAAGACGGCCTGGGACCGAGCGGGCGCGAGCGCCTTCCGAGGGGTCGCCAATAGGCCGGCCGGCGTGGATCATTCGCCCGCCCGCGCCTCTATGGACGGCTCAGTACTTTCCGAGAACGCGGAGGGAGGGGTCGCCAGGGCCAATCCCATAGTCCTCCGGGGTGGCGGGGAGCACATAAGTGCTCCCGTTTACCCACGACCACATGAGCTCGCCCACAACACCGGCTGCGAACTGGGCTGTGAACTTGGCTCGAAACTCGGCCGCCCTCAGGGGGAGCTGTTGAGGATCGGTAACCAGTATCCCGGTTTCGGCCACCATGATGGGCTTGCCGTCGGCGTGGCAGGCGGAGATCGCAGAGAGCAGCCCGTTGGGACCAGCCTCACCCAGCGGGCTACCAGGCGCACCGTAATCGTGGTAGTCACACACATTGATCGCCGCCACAGCATTCAGGGTCTGGTAGTCGAGTCCAGAGTCGCCACAGTAACCCGGGATGTCGCCCAGGCTCACCAGATGATGGGGATCAAGCGAATGGACTAGCCCCCCGACATCCGTCGCGAACGCGGTCATCGCCGCCAGCGCCGCCCCTTCATGGCAGACACCAGGCGCGGTCACGGCCGATCCCTCGTTGACAAGCTGCCACATCGCCACCGTCGGGTCGTTCCGGTACCTGGCCACCACGTCAGCCACCCACTTGCGGTAGGGAACCAGGTCGCCCGCCAGAACCTGAGTCCGATAGCCAGATTGCCACCAGCTCAATGTCTTCTCTGGCCCATCACAGTAGTTCCACTGGTTGGCCAAGGTCACGATGACCCTTTCCCCATGCTGGGCCGCGACCAAGAGCAACCGGTCGAATGGCTTCCAGTTGAACCGACCGTGAGAGACGGCGAAGGACTGAAACAACCACACCCGGAAGACGGTTTGAGACGGTCCGATCTCCCGCAGGACCTGGGGCAGGTTGACTGTCCCGCCGCAGCGCCCGTTGCTCGCGGCCATGAAGATGTCCAGGCCCTCGAACCGGAATGGGGCGCCGCCCAAGGTCAGCTGGGTTCCTGCGGCCTTGACGTAGCCCCCCTGGACAAAGGGGGTTGGCACGGGGTCAGGGGTACTCCCAGCGCACCCCGCCAAGGTCAAAGTCGCGGCCGCAGTGACGGTGATGGCGATACCCTTCGCCACTCTCAAAACAGCATCCAACCTGGGGCCCAAAGATGGCCCGCCGTCGCAACAATTGTCGGCGCTGGCGGGAGCAGCTGCGCGGGCTGCCTCAGCAAAGGTCGGGTGATCGACTTGGGAGCACCCGGAGGGGGCCAGCGGGAACCAGGGGAGAGCGCGACAAGGGTCATGACAACTTCAGGGTAGCGGGGTAACCGCCTGGCTATCCATCCACTCGCGATCTCCCATCCGGACTTTGGTTGTCCGGTGCCGGGCTTAGCTCAAGCTGCAACGAGCCCTTTTCCCAGATGCAAGAATTACCGCCCCGGACCTTGACCTGGGAAGCTACCAGTAAACTCGCCCAAGTAGGCTGAGCGACGGGTCCGCCTGGTAGCCGTCGAAGGAAGACGCTGGGAAGATGCCGTAGTCGGGGTCGGCTACCGGGGAAACATATTGGGGAATGTTGGCCCAGTCCCACATGAGCTCCCCCACTACCCCGGCCTGGAACTGTGAATAGAACTTGGCTTGGAATTGGGCGGCGCGTGTCGCCAGCTGATTTGAGGCGCTCGCGAAGATCCCGGTCTCGGCGACCATGATCGGCTTGCCGTCCGCGTGGCACATCTGAATCGCGGTGGCCAGGTCAGGGGTTTGGGGATTCCCCATGGGTGAGCTGGGATACCCGTAGTCGTGGAAGTCGCAGACGTCATTGCCCGGGGAGGCCATCAACGTCTGGTAGTCGCCGTTGGCGGCGCCACACCACTGGAGACCACTGCCTGAGTAACCGGCCAGGGTTCCCAGGCTCACCAGATGGTGTGGGTCAAGGCTGTGGATGAGACCACCGACGTCGTTTGAGAAGCTGAGAAGCGCACTCAGAGCTGCCGATTCGTCACAGCTGCCATTGTCATTGACGGCCTGCCCCTCATTGACCAGCTGCCACATGGCGACGGTAGGGTTTCCGGCGTAACGGGTTACCACATCTGCGACATACTGACGATACGAAACCAGATCCCCAGACGACACGGTCGTCTGGTACCCGGACTGGTACCAAGCCAGGTCCTTTGCCGGACCGTCGCAATAGTTGTATTGGTTGGCGAGCACTGGGATGACCCGATCTTGGTGTTCGGCCGCCATCTGAAGGACCAAGTCGAAATTGCTCCAGTTGAACGCCCCGTTGGAGACGAAGAAGTCCTGAAACGCCCAGAAGCGAAAGACTATGCCATTGGGCATCTGCGCCAGAGGCACTCCAACGTTGGGGTAGAGCTCCCCCCCGCAACTCGAAGGAGTCCCGCCACTCGCGGCCATGTAGATGTTTATTCCGGTGAAGTGGTAGGGCTGACCGGCGACCACGAGTTCCGTCCCCGAGCGCCCGACGATACCACTGCTGGGCGGGCCGGCTGGAGGGGCCGACGGCGTCGGTGTCGGGGTGGCTCTTGGGCCAGGAGCGCTGGGGGCGCCGTTGGGGGAGGCCGTGGCCGCCACCGATGGTACGAACTTGGACC
This sequence comes from Candidatus Dormiibacterota bacterium, assembly GCA_027313505.1. Classification (GTDB taxonomy): domain Bacteria; phylum Chloroflexota; class Dormibacteria; order Aeolococcales; family Bog-877; genus AG-12. The sequence goes on along the minus strand of DAHVDN010000010.1, from coordinate 12,887 downwards.
TCGCGTGAAACTGACCAGCGCCAGGGGGAGACGCGGTCACCGAGACTGACTTTAATTTCCCGATCGGGCCGTGGCCCTCCGATATCTGTCCTCCCGACCCATGTGGAGGGGCAACCCGCGTCGACTGAACCGACCCCACTGCAGCGCCCGGGACGACCAGGAGCACCGCCGGTATTCCGGCTGCCACCGCCAACGCAAGAAGCCTGACCCTGAGTAGGCTGGGTGCCCCGAACAATTGCACGGTCTGAACCTCCTTTGCTGGCTCAGATCCGACTCGCCTTCGGCGGTCCGGCTACCTCCCTTCCGTTCGGCTTGGAGGCCCGTGACTTTGCGTCGCCACCTCGCGATGGGTTTGCCCGTTCCGGGAGCCCGCCCTCGGAATCTATCGCTCCTACCGGCTGAGTGAGCCGTCGTAGCCAACTCGTAATCAGGTGGTGACCGGCTCGTATAAGCAGTTCCGCGTCCAGGTCGCCAGAGCAAGCGCGCAGGACAGCAGACCTAGCAGCGCTTACAAGAATGGCTTCGGCGCTGTGGCGGTCAGATGGGCTCAGACGTGGCGGTGACCACTCAATCTCCGGCTCACCGCCCAAAGGAGCTGCGCTCCGCGAAGTAGCGAAGAGCGGGGCAGCCGGGGTCTACCGGTGTCGTCCCACGCCGCAAGCCGCGCTCGCCGCTGATCCTCGGGTGGTGGCGGTCACGCTGACCTGCCAGAGGCCCGCTCCCGGCCGGGTACTTCATCGTTGCTGCCCGGACCTTGCGGCGGGCGGCTCCAAATCGCGGAATGAAGTCCTTGAACCGGACCAATGATGGCCCCCGGAAGTGCGCTCGAGTAGATTTCTCGAAACTGCTCGACGGTCAAAAACCTATCACTCGCCAGATGGTCCATCCAGCGGCGATCACTCTTTACCCGGAAGCGCGCCCATGCGTGTGGTTGGCGCGCCCTTAACTCATGGGCTAGAGCCAAGAAATGCCCCAGATGAAACTGCCACCTCGCCCGAGGCGGTTCGGCCGGGTCGACCAAGATGGCGGTGCCACCAGGTGCGACCAGCTCCGCAATATGAGTCAGACTTCGAAATATGTCTGGCACGTGGTGCAGGACCATCATGCACAGGACTAGGTCATATCTACCAGTAACTTTGTCGATGTCCCCTTGCTCGTAGGTGATCCTGGGGTGCGGCCTTCGAGCACTGGCGAGCGCTACCATTTGCGCGCTTAGGTCCACTGCTCGCACCGAGAGAAAGTGCCCCGCAAGTATTGTGGCGGCGCGTCCGTTGCCGCACCCAAGGTCGATCGCCGAGCGACCACTATAGCCTTCCAGGGTCTCCTCCAGCCAGTCGGTCACCCAGCCCCGAGTCAACTGGTCGCGCTTCTCATAGACCTCCACCAACTCATCGAATGCCTGGGGGTCTCCCGTCCCACGGCGCCATGGAATCTTCAATCTGCGGGCTCCAAGGCAGGCCAAGCTCGATACCCGACGGCCAACCATCTGGAAGCTTGTGGCCCAGAGGCCCCAGCCACCATCACTCGAGTATGCCCTCGGCCCGTTGGGGGCCGCCCAGGGATCGGTCCCACTGTCCAGCCCGTGGGAGCAGGTAGTTGAGCGGGAACGGTGAACGGCCGACCTGACGTCCGATTGGGCCAGTTGCTCCACCACTCCCAAGCGGCGATGCGCTGGGAGCTGCCAGTTCGCTCTGTCATGTTCAACGAGACGTGCTTCCAACTTTGCGGCACGGTGCCTTACCGAGATGGAGCGATGGGCAGGAACCCTCCGCACATCCACGTGGACCGATCAACTCGGAGGTTGAAGCGGGTCCATGAGTCCCCCGAAATCGAGCGCGCACCGCACCCTGGATCCGATACACGACCCGCTGGCCCGATGACCCCGCTCGGCAAACGATTAAAACGGGGGCAGCTCCCAGTAGGAACCCAACTCCTCATCCAAGGACCGAGGCACGAACCGTGGGAGGCCACCGCCGGGATAAGGGGTGAGCTCCCCCGCGTATACCTGATCGTCGACGCTGTAGAGATCCACCCGCATGAAGTCAAACCCACGACCCAACTTGAGCGCGGCATCAAGCATCGCGGCAAGGGTCGGTGGGCTGGCCATCACCTTAGCAAGGGGTCTGAGAACTGTCGACCATCCCACGTGCGCCAGCTGAGCCTCCAGGGGCTCCCAGGGCGGTCGGTAAAACCTCCTTACGTGATTCGAATACCGGTCCGACTCCACGACGATGAGGGGCACCTGGTCGGCAAATACGAAGAACTTGTAGTCGACCGGGGCCTGCCCACCCCGGCTCAGATCCTCCTCAAGAACAAAAAGGGGCCGCGCGTTCAGGTACGCCCACTCCCCAAACCTGGCCGGGAGTGAGGGCCTAAGCCAGGCGCGAGTAGCTTTGATCAGCGGCCTGGGATTTCGTACCTCCCCTTGTCCGAAGTGGATTCTTCCGCTCGAGTGATTGGCCTTCAAGACCCATCGACTCGGGAGCCTGACCGAAGTCAGCTCTCCCAAGTCGGTGCCGCTCCAAAGGGTCTCGGGGACCGATACTCCGACTCGAGTGGCCAGCTCCTTCATTCGGAGCTTGTCGCAGGTGTCGCGGAGCAAAGGTCTGCGGTCGTGAATAATTCTCCAATTGATCTTCTCGCTGAAGGTCGTCGGGTGGCTGAAGTCCCCCCACCTGTGCTGGGAGAAGCCATAGAGAACCTGACGGCGCCACCTCACAGGCAGCAGCGGAAGTAGCGGGTCGCGAATTCCCGATGCTGCGACCCCCATCACCCGACTCACCAGATCAGCCATCTGTCTCCAACTATCTCGGTCCGAGAGCCGGCGCGCGACCTTGGTCCCGGCTCTCCACCACGGGAGGCTGTTCGCCTCACCCGCGGAGATACCGTCCTCCTCTGCCTGATGACACCGAAGATCGAGCGCCTCCCTGCAATAACTGTAGCCCAGCTGTCCGCAACTGCGATTTTCGGCAGGCTACCCGCAGCGTCGCCCGGCGGACCTCAACCCAGGGCCACCCCAACGGGTAACGCCCTGCTCCGCTGGGCGATTTTGACGCGCCCACGAAGCATCACCCGATCGCGACCAGCGCTTGGTCGCGCCCAGACAGCTCCGAACAGTAGCGCCGTTGAGCCGAGACTCCGGCACTGGTGCGCCCGCAAGTTGGCAATGGCCTGGATCACCACAGGAAACCGTCCTCAGACTCATCGGTTGCCGGAACACCCATTCGGTGACTCCCCTGCTTCGGCAGCCCGCGCGCTCCCAGACCGGCTGGCGCGGTCTCGCGGTCGCGCGCCCCCGCTGCTAATGGCCAGACGCTGACCTCTTATCGGATTGGCGGGGCTTGCTTCGGAAGTCAGGGCTTGGGCTGTGACGGAAAAGTCAAGTCCCTTGACACCCATGTCACATGCCGTTACCGTTTGGTTGCAGGGGGTCAACGGCGGGAGAGATCGCGGCGAGGAGGAACGCCTGACGCCCAGGACGACCACTTCGCTGCGTGCTGATGCGGAGAGTCACGTTGGGGAAGTCCAAAACTTGAGCCATAGATCGATAGTTTTCACCGCAGACGGACCATCTGCGGCGGTGGCGCCCATCCCGCGTCAGGCCTTGGTCGGTCAATTCGGTCGCTCGCGCCATCGGCGCTTTCGAGCCGACCAGAGCGAGCGGGGTCGACGGTCGTGCTGACAGAGCGCCTGGTCACTGGAGGGGACGGCGCCTCACCCGAGACGATACCTGACCCGTCGTCCTTAGGTTCAGCAGCTGAGCTGACCGTAGATCCGACCGGGGACCGGTTACTAGAGGTTCGGGGAAGGCTCGCCAACCCTCGAGTCAGCATCGTCATTCCGGCCAAGAACGAGGGGCGTAACCTTCGCTTCGTCTTGCCCCGCTTACCCCAAGAGACCTTCGAGGTGATCGTTGTCGATGGGGAGTCAACTGATGACACAGTTGCGGTGGTCCGCGAGCTTCTGCCCAGCGCGCGGGTTCTGGGCCATCCTCGCCGCGGTAAGGGAAACGCACTCTCCACAGGATTTGCTGCGGCGACCGGGGACGTGGTGGTTATGCTCGATGCTGATGGATCCGCCGACCCGGCAGAGATTCCCCAATTCCTGAACGCCCTGGTCGAGGGGGCCGACTTCGCGAAGGGAAGCCGATTTCGGGCCGGCGGTGGCAGTGCCGACATCACGTTGGTCCGTCGAATCGGGAACTGGGCATTGGTCCAGATGGTCAACGTCCTGTACCGCTCAAAGTACACCGACCTCTGCTATGGCCTGAACGCCTTCTGGCGGGACTGTCTGGGGGAAATACCCTTTGCCTGCGACGGATTCGAGGTCGAGACCATGATCAGCATTCAGCTCGCTCGCTCCGGCTTAAGGGTCGCCGAGGTGCCTAGCTTCGAGCACCGGAGACTTTATGGCGCCAGCAACCTCCGGACCTTCCGAGATGGGTGGCGCGTGCTCCAGATCATCCTCGGCGAATATCGGCCCGGCATGTCGCGCAGCCGAAGGCCGGTTTCGACCAGCCCCTCCGCGGGAGTCTGAGGACATCCGAGAGCCGATGGGTCCAAGTTTTGAAGTAGAGCTCGCCGACCACACCCTAGCCGCAGAGCCCTGTGAAGACTGGGTGCCTCGGCCACTTTCCACTCGGCGCCGCCGGCCGAACCCGGTTCCGCTCCTAGGATGATCAGGGCGAATTTGGAACTCGGCACCCAGGGAGGGATGCCAGGTGTCGGGTCGGAAGAGCCATTGATCGACGGCAGCGGGCCAACCGGGGGACCCGGAGGCCGGATCGGTCAGCTTTCAGGTGGGTCAAAGCAAAAGTGAAACTCAGTGATTTCGGAAGGCATAGGCGAAACTGGCCGACCACGGATTCCGAGACTCCAGCCGGTCGAGCTGGCGACTATGGGAAGGCCGGCCGCCCTGGCGCTTCCAGCGCCGCGCTGGGTACCGCAAAGAGAGCGCCTTGCGAGTAGCGGTCATCGGTTCGGGCCACGTCGGACTCACGACCGGGGTGTGCCTGGCATTCTGTGACCATGACACCACGGTAATCGACGTCGACCAGTCCCGGATAGAGCGACTGAAGGGAGGCCAACTGCCCTTCTTTGAAGCAGAACTCGGAGAGTTGTTGGAGCGCGCCAGGCCGTGCATCCACTTCACAACCGATTTCGCGGCGGCGACGGAAGCCGACGTGTGCTTGATCGCAGTTCCGTCCCCGACCGCCTCTGGCGGAGGGGTGGACCTATCCTTCCTGCGCTCAGCGATCGACAGCCTCGGGAGAGTCCTTGCGGACAGGCGCTCCACCCAGCCTATGCTCATCGTCAATAAGTGCACGGTCCCCGTGGGAACTGCTGCCATGGCCTCGGAATGGTTGAGGACATGCCTAACAGTTTCGGCGGAGCCGCAAGGAACCAGCACGGCCTCTCCGCCACTGTTCACCATCAGCAGCGCTCCAGAGTTCCTTCGAGAGGGCCTCGCAGTGCGAGACACCCTCTACCCTGACCGCTTGGTCTTTGGCGTGAACTCAGGGCGGGACGAGGAGGTCCTTCGGGAGCTTTATCGGCCCATCCTCGAGGGTTCGTTCCCGCCGCTTGGATCGAGTTCTGGACTGCCCACCGCCGTTCCGGGTCTGGTGGTCACCTCAGTAGCGACGGCCGAGTTGATCAAATACGCTGCGAACACCTTCCTGGCCACAAAGCTCAGCTTCATAAACGAGATCGCATCTCTCAGTTCCGCCCTCGGAACGGACATCCAAAGCATCGCCGAGGGCATAGGGCTGGACCACCGGATCGGTCGCGATTTCCTGAGCGCCGGCATCGGTTGGGGCGGCAGCTGCTTGGGCAAGGACATCTTGGCCCTGGTGGAAACGGCGCGGGAGTATGGACTCCCGACGCCACTGCTGCAGTCGACGATGGAGGTAAACGAGGGACAACGGGGTATTGTGGTTAGACTCCTGCAGGAAGAGCTGCGGATACTGAAGGGAAGTCGTATCGGACTCTTGGGCCTGGCCTTCAAGCCCGGAACCGATGACCTCCGGGACGCTCCGAGCCTGGAGATAGCGGGTCGACTTCTGAGCCTTGGAGCCACAGTCTGCGGTTACGACCCGGTGGTCCAGGCTGTGCCCCTCCAGGGCCTTGAGCTGCGCCCGTCTGCCGCCGCGGTTGCGGCGGGAGCGGACGCCTTGGTTCTGGTCACAGAGTGGGATGAGTTTCGAAGCATCTCCTGGCAGGACCTCGCCGCAACGATGCGGCGGCATATCTTCATCGATGGCCGGAATATGCTCCAGCCTTCGGTGCTACGGGCGGCGGGCTTCTGCTACCGAGGAATCGGAGGCTGACCCGAAGAGGTGCCCACCGGCCCCGGCTGGTGCCGCGTAGTAGCGGTCATTGGGTGGGACAGTGAGTACCTGTGCTGTATTGTCCCGTGCGTGGGGTTCGAGCCTGCGTAGAACCGGGTGTAGGAGTGAGGCCGAAGTCCGGCTCACGGGTCGAACCGACTACGGCCGACTTTTCGGACAGACATTTGGGGTGCTGGTGGGGATCCATCTCCAGTTACCCCGCGCCGGTCATGTGTGCGAGGATTCGTGGCGATGGATATTGATGGATACGGCGACAGACCAGATCAATCAGACCTCGACCACCTGCTTGAAGACTGCCGCTCCCTCTCCCCTGCCGGAATCGAGCGCATCGCTTCCGCGTGGGACCGCCGCGGATCTGACCCGATTTTTGTAGAGGCCGAGCGGGCTGCCCTCCACGCGGTCGAGAGCTCGGAGCACGGCGAACTTTGGGACTCGACGCGCAACCAACTCCTGGGCCTCACCGAACGCGGGACTCCCTTAGTTTCCTGGGGAGCCGAGCATGGAGAGATCGGGCACAAAGCGGAAGATGCCCTGCTCACTGCGGCACTTGCCCTCCTGGCTCGTCCGAAGCTTAATCACCATCACGCGAAAGTCCTCCTGCACCCCATGGCGCAGGCCCTCCCCTGGCTGCTTCCGCCAACTCCCTCCGAGTGACGCCCTTTAGCGCCTGGTCAGATTAGGATGGGGTCTGCTATGGGGGCCCTGGCGCCCTCACAGTATTCGTCGGCCACCAGCAGGGCTTGGTCCACGAGCTCTAGACCCGCCTGAAGCTCCGCTCTGGAGATCACCAGTGGGGGGGCTATGTGCAGCCGATTGAAGTGCGTGAACGGCCAGACCCCGAGCTCCCGGCATCGCTGCGCGAGCCGCGTCATGGGCTCGTTCTCGGAGCCTCCGGCGTTGAAGGGAACCAACATCTCCTTGGTGTCCCGGTCCTTGACAAGCTCGATGGCCCACATCAGCCCCCGACCGCGCACCTCTCCGACACTCGGGTGGCGGACTGCCATCTGCTCGAGGGCGGGACCCATCACGGTCTCCCCCATCTCGCGCACGTGGGACAGTAGGTGAGTCTCCTCGAAGACCCGAATACTGGCCACGCCCACAGAGCAAGCGAGCGGGTGGCCGGAGTAGGTGAGACCCCCCGGATAGGAGCGATCCAGGAAGGAGGCGCGAACCTTGGCGGAGACGATCACTCCTCCCAGCGGGACGTAGCCAGAGTTGACTCCTTTGGCAAAGGTGATCAGGTCCGGCACAACGTCCCAGGCCTGAACCGCGAACCATTCGCCGATCCTCCCAAAGCCGACCATGACCTCGTCGCAGATCATGACGATCCCGAACTCGTCGCAAAGAGCTCTGACCCCTGCCAGATAGCCCGGTGGAGGTAACAGGACCCCGTTAGTACCAACCACCGTCTCAAGGAGAATCGCGGCTACGCTGCTTGGCCCCTCGAACTCCAGAACCTGCCGCAGGTGGGCAAGCGCCAGAGCCGCCTCCTGCTCCTCTGTCTCAGCGCCGAAGGATGATCGATAGAGGTAGGGCCCGAGAAAATGCACGATCCCTGGCAATCCGGGTTCACTGCCCCACCTGCGAGGTTCCCCGGTCGCGGCTATGGAGGCGGCGGTTGCACCGTGGTAACTGCGATAGGCACTCAGCACCTTCACGCGCCCGGTGTGCAGACGCGCCATTCGAATCGCGTGCTCGTTGGCCTCCGTGCCACCGTTGGTGAAGAAGACGTGATTCAGGTCGCCCGGAGCCCGCTCGGCAATCAGGCGGGCGAGCTCGCCCCTAGCGGCATTCGCGAACGATGGCCCCACAGTGCACAGAATCGACGCCTGATCCTCGATGGCAGCCACCAGCGCCGGGTGCTGATGACCCAGGTTGGCATAGACCAACTGGGACGCGAAGTCGAGGTAGCGGTGCCCCTCGTAATCCCAGAAGAAGCATCCGGCAGCTCCCTCGATCGGGAGCGAGTTCAGATTTCGCTGAGCCGACCACGAATGGAAGACATGTTCGGAGTCGTCGAGCCGTACCTGCTGCTCCTTCCCCTCCATCACCTGGTCCTCGGAAAGCCGAGGTCCACCTGGCTCGAGCTTGGGTCCGGCCACCTACTGGTGATGACCTTGGTCCTGGTGTAGAAGTGAATTCCCTCTGGACCGTACATGTGGCTGTCTCCGAACAGCGACTGTTTCCACCCTCCAAAGGAGTAGAAACCAACAGGGACCGGGATGGGGACGTTGACCCCAACCATCCCCGCCTCCACATCCCTGGAGAAGATGCGCGCGGCCCCTCCGTCCCTGGTGAATATGGCCACCCCATTGCCATAGGTGTTCTCGTTGACAATTCGAAGTGCCTCCTCATAGGTCTCGACCCTGACAACCCCCAGGACAGGTCCGAAGATCTCGTCTTCATAGACCCTCATCCCCGGGCGGACGGCGTCTAGCAGGGATGCTCCCAAGAAGAAGCCACGTCCCTCAAACTGCCTCTCCCGACCATCGACCACAACGGTTGCCCCCTCCTGCCTTCCGATGTCGACATAGGAGGCGACGCGCTCCCGATGCTGCTCTGTGACCAATGGGCCCATTTCCGATCGCGGGTCGTCCCCCGGACCAATCGCCAGAGCGTGAATGCGGCTGGCTATGGCTGCCACCAGGGGATCGGCAACCGCCCCGACAGCCACCACCACCGAGACTGCCATGCACCGCTCTCCCGCAGATCCGTAGGCGGCCGATACCGCAGCGTCCGCCGTAAGGTCCAAGTCCGCATCGGGCATCACCACCATGTGGTTCTTGGCGCCTCCCAGCGCCTGAACCCGCTTGCCGGCTGCGGCCGCCCGAGAATATATGGACCGGGCGATCGGAGTTGATCCGACAAAGCTGATCGCTGAGACATCCGGGTGTTCCAGGAGCCTCCCGACCGCGACCTGGTCTCCCTGGACCACGTTGAGTACCCCGGGCGGGAGTCCGGCCTCGAGAAACAATTCGGCCAGCAGGATCGAAGCACTGGGGTCCTTCTCGCTCGGCTTGAGAATGAAGGTGTTGCCGCAGGCGATGGCATTGCTTAGCATCCAAAGTGGAACCATGACCGGGAAGTTGAAGGGCGTGATGCCGGCCACCACTCCAATCGGCTGCCGCTGTTCATAGACGTCGACTCCGGTCGAAGCATCCAGGCTGTGGCCCCCCTTGAGAAGGTGAGTGAGCCCACAGGCGAACTCGACGTTCTCGATGCCTCTCGCCACCTCTCCCAAAGCATCCGAGAAGACCTTGCCGTGCTCGGCGGTTATCAATGCGGCCAGCTCCTCCCTGCGCCGAACCAGCAGCTCCCGGAAGGAGAACATGACCTCCGCCCTTCGAGACAGACTGAAGTTTCCCCATACTCGCTGGGCGTCCAGAGCCGAGGCTACCGCCTGATCCACCTCGGCTGCAGAGGCAAAAGGAACCTGCTTTTCGGCGACGCCGCGGGCGGGGTTGAAGACCAGACCCCGACGCTCCAAACCTCCTGTGTCCCTGATACCGGAGACGAAATGAGGGATGACCGGCAGGCCCGGATCGTCGGCGCCAGATCCGGCAGCGGAGAGCGGATTTACAACTTGCGTCACCTGAAAGCCTCCTGAGTCGATACCGAAGACCGGAGAATACCCCGCGCGCGACGCGCCAACTGCCTGATCCAACCGTGATCGTCGCTTGGATCCAGCAGGTTGTCAAGAGTCAAGATGTAGTATCCTCACCAGTCTTCATTACATGCTGTAAGGTAGGCGAAGGGCGTCAGGCTGATCGCATGGCCTGCGGCCTCCAGATAGTCCCCTGCGAATAGGGATCGGAGGTGCGAAACCGATGGAATCCCCGACAGTCTCAGACATCCTCGCCCTTCCGGAGCTGAACAGCGGTCACCCGGAGATCGTGGCCGGCAACCTCGGACTGGTCCGACAGGTGCGTTGGGTGCATGTGAGCGAACTTCGCGACATCGCCCACCTCCTGAGCGGCGGAGAGCTGCTCCTTACGACCGGGATCGCCCTGGACACCTCCGGAGCGGCACTGGCCCACTACGTTGAGAGCCTGGCCGCGGTCGGGGCGGCCGGGCTGGTACTGGAAGCCGGCAGAAGGCTCCAGACCGTCCCGCAACCTATGAGGCAGGCCGCCGACCGGGCGGAGCTTCCCCTCGTCCTCCTCAGGCGTGAGATCAAGTTCGTAAAGGTGACCGAGGAGGCGCACAGCTTCATCATCAACGCCCAACTGGCTGCCCTTCGGGCCAGTCAGGAGATCCATGAGACGTTCACCGAACTGGCGGTGGAGGGAGCCTCCGCGACCGACATCGTCCGCCGCGCGGCTCAGATGGCCAACCGGCCGGTCCTGCTCTCGGGCCGCGGCCGCCAGGTTCTGGCATTCGAAACCGGCGACTTCGATTCGGCGTCGACCCTGACCAGCTGGCGAGAGGTCGCCGACGGGATTCCCGTTTCTGGTCGAACACGCTTCATAGCTGGCTCGCCTGGGTGGCTGGTAACCCCTGTCGGCGCCCGCGGAGAGATCTGGGCGCTCCTGGCGATGCTCGAACCGACCTCTGATCCTTCACTTCGCAATCGCAGCATCCTCGACCGAGCGGCGGTCGGGCTGGTACTGAATCGGTTGGTCGAGCGTGACCGGGAGACCTTGGAGATGCAGGCTCAGAGGTCCTTCCTCGCCGATCTGGTGGCCGGAGGCGAGACCACTGCAGTGCTTGACGCCCGGGCAACGGCGCTGGGGCTGGCGGCGGACGGCCAGGAGTTCCTCGCCGGGTGCGTTCGCCCTATCCAGAAGCCGCAGGAATCGGCTGAGGAGAGCGAGGCGAGCGTGAGAGATCTGGGACACCGGGTCAGCGCCGCGGTGCGCGCCGCCGGGGTGAGATGCCTTGTGGGACCGTCCTCTGGCAGCACCGTCTTACTGGTCGCAGGGATACCACAGGGCTCAGACCCCCTGCCCCGGATGGCGAGACTGGCGCAGGCCATCCACAAGGCGGTCACAGTCAATGGCGACGCTGACGTCTTGATCACCTTCGGGTCCATGGTGTCTTCGCTGCGCGAGGTGCGTAGGTCGCTGAGGGAGGCGGAGCAGGTGATGCACTCGCTGCGGGAGCCATCACCCAAGCCCTTCTACCAGCTACCCGACGTACGCGTCCGTGGCCTGCTGCACCTGCTCCGAGAGGACCCGCGCTTGGAGATGTTCTGCGAACGCGAGCTGGGCCCGCTTCTGGCCGCGGATCGGCGCTCCAAGGGAGAGCTGATGCCGACGCTTCGGGCGGTGCTAGATCACGCGGGGAACAAGGCCAGCGCCGCTGCCTCCCTCGGGCTGAGCCGGCCGACCCTTTACACCCGACTAGCACGAATCGAGACGATCCTGAATGTGGATCTGGACTCGGTGGAGTCCAGACTTTCCCTGCAGGTCGCGCTCATGGCGATGGATGAGGCGACCCGCGGCCTCTGATCGCGCCTAAGGTGTAGCAGGATCGCTCGAGGGGTCAGCCTGCGAGCGACTCGTGCCCCCGGCAGGAACCGCAGAGGGTGGTCGCTGGCTCGGTTGCCAGCTCGTGGGCTGGGATGTCATGGCCGCACGCATCGCAGCTGCCATAGCTTCCGTCCCGCACCTTCCCGAGCGCGGCCTCGACCTGGCTGATTACCCGGTGCAGGGCGGCCATGTGCCGGTCATGCTGGAGCCGACGGGCCTCCTCAATCAGCGGCGCCCGCTCGGCGGCCTCTGTAAGACTGGCGTTCAAGATGTCGAGGCGCGAAGCCAACATTCCCGTCGGGTCCGTCACACCGCCAAGCCCCATGTTCATCACCTGTTCACCTCACGGTACCGGCCCTGATCCCACATCGGGACGACCTGAGCATTGTCCGGCTCGAGGTGCGCAGTCTGCTGGCCACCACCGATCGGGGTGACCCTCGGCTACCAGCGACCGACCCGGTCGCGGAAGGGAGCCAATCATCACTCGGCCGCGTCTTCGCGGAAAGACCTACGTACCACCTCGGTGCTCAGCCGCAGCCAGATCTGGTGTTCTTGGCCCACCTGTGCATCGGGTCTCCCTGGTCGGTTTCACATCGTGGGACGAATCCACGGGACGTCGACGCTCTTCTGGCCGGCGCTCTGACGGCAGCCGACAGGACGGTTGCGCGAGACCTCCCATCCACCTATCAGTCCGCTCTTACCCAGCTCCCAGCTCACAGCGGTCGAGTGAATCACAGCGGGAATGAACCGCTCCAGAAGGTGGGTCACCGCGGCAGGCGATCCATATCAGCCTCAAAGGTAGAGCGATGCGAGGAACGCAGGCCAAGCGACTGATCGTGACCGGAGCCACGGCGGCGGGACTGCTGGGAGCAGGCACCGCTGCCTGGATCGGGGTCGGCGCCGCCACAGTCACCACGGTGACAGCGGCATCGTTGACGCCGGCCACACCCGCGGCAGCCAACACCCAGACGCCAGCCGCGAATACGCCAACAACCTCGACACCCACCTGTACTGACAGCGCCGGTACCTCAACCTCCAGCTCAACCTGAGGAAATGAGTCGGCTGGT
>DAHVDN010000109.1 GCA_027313505.1 Candidatus Dormiibacterota bacterium | reverse complement strand
ATCCCGCCGACCTTGCCGTCGACTACCCGGAGCGGCTCTCCCGGGGGCTGGTGCTGGTCAAGTGGTGGCTGCTGGCGCTCCCGCAGTACCTGGTGGTGGGCTTCTTCGTGGGCGGAGGCGCTCTGGGCTGGCGGGCCGGCTGGCCGCTGGAGCTGGGCGGCGGGCTGATCGGCATCCTGGCGCTGATCGCGGTCGTGGTGCTGGCTGCCAGCGGCCGCTACCCGGAGTCGGTGTTCGACTTCGTGATGGGGCTGAACCGCTGGTGCTACCGGGTGCTCGCCTACGCCCTGCTGATGCGGGACGAATACCCTCCCTTCCGGCTGGACGCCGGGGGACCCGATCCCGGAAGTCGGACCCCGGAAAATGTGCCGCCAGCGCTTCCTGGAGGAGATCTGGCCGGCGCCCACGGCTGAAGTTCGACTTCCCGTCTGGACTGCTTGATTTCCGTCGGGCAAGTCCAGAATCGGGGCCGTGCCGCAAGGACCAGCGGCTCGCAACGGTCCGCAGCAGGGGGGTGCCGAGGGCGCTCCCGGCGAGAGCGGGGCGGGTGCCGGAACGGGCGGTCCGAAAGGAACGGCGGTCCCTCGGGCCGGGTGATAATTGGTCGAAACTTGGAGGCGCGGCAGGCGCGCTTCAGCCGGTTCACTAAGAGGGAAGTACCGCACCTATGACACCGGATCGCACCTCGGGCCACTCAGCGGCCTTCTTCGACCCGCAGCGCGACCACTGGTGGAACGAGGACTTTCTCCGCCTGCTCGTCGAACGCCTGGGCCTTGCTGCGACGCGATCCGTCTTGGATGTGGGATGCGGGTTGGGGCATTGGTCCCGGGTACTGACCCGCGCCCTCCCAGCGGTTGCGGACGTCACTGGCATTGACCCAGAGGCAGCCTGGGTCAGGCAGGCGCGCCTTGTTGATACCGATCGGCTGTCCACCCAGACCTCCGTGGTTCAGGGACGAGGCGAGCAGCTTCCCTATCCGGACGGGCACTTCGACCTGGTCACCTGCCAGACCGTCCTCATCCATGTGGCAGACGTTCCGGCGGTACTGCGTGAGATGCGTCGGGTCACTCGACCCGGGGGAACGGTCCTCGTGGCCGAGCCGAACAACTTGGCCGGACAGCTAGTTCGATCGAGTGTCTCTGCCCGGAGCGGCCCGGAGGCGCTGGCCTCCTCGATCCATTTTTACGCCGCGTGCGAAGCCGGGAAGGCCAAGCTTGGAGAAGGCGACAACTCTGTCGGAGATCTCCTGCCTGGCTATTTTGCCGAGGCGGGGCTTCCTGTCGTGGCCTGCTATCTCTCGGACAAGGCCTCGCCACTGTGGCCGCCGTACTCCTCCCCCGAGCAAGCCGCCTTGGTAGAGGCTATCGCAACGGCAGCCGCCGAGGAGCGAGTTCCCTGGAGTAGGGAAGAGACTCGCCGGTACTTTCTTGCAGGCGGGGGCAGCGCGGCGGCGTTCTCGGAAGCCTGGTCGACGAGGCTGCGGGAGATGCAGGCCGACTTAGCCGCGATCCACAGCGGCTCCCTTTGGACAGGTGGCGGGCAAATGATGTACCTCGTCGCGGGCCGGAAGCCCTCCGGGGGGACGGAACCTACCCTCAAGAGTTGAGTGGAGTCCCGAAGGGACTCCTTGTGGGCGGCCCTACAATCGACGATCTCTGCCGGTCCACTTTGGTTCGCCAAGACCGATGAGCGTTCCCACGGAGTCGGCCAGCCCGCCTAGCGCTCTGCCAGTGACAACTCCCTGGCAACTGTGGCCTGTCTCCCGGCCGCCAGCTAGATCGTCTCCGTGCCCTGTGCCTCCACCCATGCTGCCCTGTCGGTCCAGGCACTAGGGACGTGAGTGATCTCGCTGCCGCCGCCACGGCCACAGGGAACGTTCTGATCGGCCATGGCGTTGGTTCGGGTAGCGGTGGATCGCCAACCCCCTTATAGACTGAGGACGAGTTGCACAGCCGTGGAGGCGGTCGGATCGTAGGGTGCAGCTGTTGAACGTTTCGCGCGCCTGCACTGAGGCTGCAGCCCCCGAAGACTTCGATGCCCGTTTCCGGCCCCTCCTGGTGGACGGTTTCCGCTTGGCTAGGGCCATCCTTCGCGACGGCCCGGAGGCAGAGGACGTCCTGCAAGAGGCCGCCCTGAGCGCTTGGCGCAACTACCCACGCTTCCGAGGAGACGATCGGATGGCGCGCGCTTGGTTCCTGGCAATAGTCACCAATCGCTGCCGATCTCGACTTCGGTCAAGCTGGTGGAGGCGAGGCAAGGCCCTCGGAGGAGATCGGGCCTTGGAGCGCTTAGAGGCTCGACGGCATGAGGCGTCCATCGAGCTTCGGACTGACCTCGCAGTCGCGGTCGCTCAACTCACCTGGGATCAGCGGGCAGTGCTGTACCTCTACTACGAGCTCGACCTGCCTCAGGAGGAGGTGGCACGCATCCTCACCGTCCGAGTCGGAACGGTCAAGTCCAGGCTTAATCGAGCGGT
Source organism: Candidatus Dormiibacterota bacterium (assembly GCA_027313505.1). Lineage (GTDB taxonomy): Bacteria > Chloroflexota > Dormibacteria > Aeolococcales > Bog-877 > AG-12. The sequence goes on along the minus strand of DAHVDN010000109.1, from coordinate 2,007 downwards.
GAAGGTGCTTCGAACTGCTCTGGAGGAAAACACCTGAGATGGACCCACGTGATGCGGCGACCAAGGAGCTGGTTCATCGGGCGCTGAGTGCGGACCACGATGCCGTCGCGGTCGCTGATCGGGTCCTCAGCCAGCTGCGTGAACTGCCAGCGAGATCACGAATGCCCCGGCGGAGAAATGGCAAACGGAGCGCCAGGCGAGCGCTTGGCTGGACATCAGCAGGTGTGGTGGCTCTAGTGCTGGGCAATCTGTTCGCCGCCCGGCTCGTTCCCAGCTACGCAGTGCAACTCGCAGACGCACCGGTTGTGGGCTCCATCTCAGCGCCTCTTCTGCAGCTGGCAGGCTTAACCCCAATTCAGCTGACGCCAGCCAGCAGTTCCGCTACCGTGGATGGCCAGACGATCACAGTGGTTGGAGGGTTCGCCGATACATCGAGGACGGTTGTGGTGATCCAGGTGGACGGACGTAACTCACCACCCTCCAAGACGGCAGCCCAATACTACGTACAGGCAACCCTTACCGACCAATACGGCCACTCCTACTCGGGCTGCTGCGGCGGGGAGGACAACCAGGAGCTCGTGTTCCAGCCGCTCGTGGGACGAGCGATGCACGGCCCCGTCCGCTTGAACGTGCACGTGACGTTGCTGGTCATGAACTCTGCCTCTTCGCCAGGCCACCCTAGTACCCAGTCCCGCTTTGCAGGGAATTGGGTTCTCGGGCTGACAGTTACACAGCATTCCGCTGTGACCCCGAACCTCCCAGCACCCATCACGGTCGATGGTATCACCTATGAAGTGACCTCGATCACGATCTCCGGTACCGACGTGTCGGTGGGATGGCGCGCCTCGGGTGGGAGTCCGATCGCGCAATTGTGGAGTCTTACTCGCGGGCCCGGCTCACCAGCAGCCGCCGCCTTGAAACTTCAATTTGAGTACCTATACCCGGCGATCGAACCCGCAGGTGGAACCCTCGCGGGCACCAATCTCGGGCCAGCGTCGCCCGCTAGTCTCCCACCCGCCAGCCTCCTTGATACATGGGGACTCACGGAGATCTCTTCAGAATTGATAATCGGGCAGCTTGAGCAGGATGTCCCGGCACCTGGCAGCTACCTCATCGCCATCGGCCGACCAACAGTTGTGAGCTTCCCCATCACCGTCCCGTGACGCAAGTGCCAATGGACTCTGGCGCGGCCTACTCGCCGTCACGAACGATCGGCTTTGGGCCTGGTGGCGTACGAGCTCACGGCCCGGTGGTCCGGTGGCTCTCTCAGTGGCGGGATCCTGGTGTCCCCAGGAGTTCCAGCGGAGCCGGCAAAGTGCGGCATGTACCTATGGCCGGCGGGCCGGCTGGCCACGGCAACGAGTGGCGGCCGAAGCGGGTTGGTATCACGGTTGGTAGCCGGCCGCCGTTGTCTAGAACTTGAGTTCGCGCACCAGACGGGCCTTGATCTCAAAGACTGGTGCCCCCGGAAGGACTCGAACCTCCGACACGCGGTTTAGGCACCCGATCACTCACAGATCACAGCCCTGCAGAGCCGATCTCGGCGTGCATCTTCCGATGTATCCCCCAGGTTTGCCCACAGCGGGGCATAACCCTATCCCGGGGGTTGGAGTCCGGCTCCGAGGCGAGCGGCGGCTTTCCGCTCGATGGCTACGGCGCGACCAGTGGCAACGGCACCTGCGTCCTGTTGAGTTGCAAGAGTGCCCCCTCGCGGGCCTGAGCCGCCGACTACTTCACAGGTCAACAGGGCCGGCAGGGAGGTCCGCCGTCTGGTCGCCAGCCGCGTGTCCCTGGACGCTGACCTCTGCCTCGCTGCCCTGGAGGTCATATTTCGGACGCGAGCTGCCCACCGGTACCCCCTCACGAAGGCGAACAACGGGCTCCGGTACTTCCTGAGTAGTGAGGGCCTACTCGTCGAAGTCTCACAGCGCCTGAAGGGAGTTCTGACCATACTCGACAAGCTTCGTCGCCAACCGACGATGCAGCCTGCGACCATGCAGGACATAG
>DAHVDN010000108.1 GCA_027313505.1 Candidatus Dormiibacterota bacterium | reverse complement strand
CCAGGACTGGCCGCTGATCATCGTCGGTGCCGGGAACCTGGGCCGCGCGCTGGCCAATTACGGCGGCTTCGCCTCCCGGGGCTTCCGCATCGCGGCGGTGCTGGACAGCGACCCCGAGGTGACCGGCACCCAGATCGCCGGCCACCGGGATGCCCGGAAGTGGGTCCTTGCAGGCGCCGTAGACCTCGCTGGAGGGACGGATCCGCGGCAGCATGGCCCGCGGGACCCCCAGGATCCCCAGGATCTCGTCATCCCAGTCCAGGGTCTTGAGGTTCATCAGCATGGTGCGGCTGGCGTTGGTCACGTCGGTGAGGTGAAGGCCTCCGTTCACCCCGCCCGTGAGATTCCAGATGCACCAGCTGTCGATGTTGCCGAACACCACCTCCCCGCGCTCGGCCCGCTCCCGCACTCCGGGGACGTTGTCCAGGACCCAGCGGATCTTGGGGCCGGAGAAGTAGGTGGCCAGCGGCAGCCCCACCTTCTCCCGGAAGCGGTCCTGGCCGCCATCCTTGGCCAGGTCGTTGCAGATGGTGTCGGTCCGGGTGTCCTGCCAGACGATGGCGTTGTGCACCGGCCGACCGGTGGTCCTGTCCCAGACCACGGTGGTCTCGCGCTGGTTGGTGACCCCCACGGCCGCCAGGTCGGATGGTTGGATCCCGGCCTTCGCCAGCGCTCCCGAGATCACCTCCTTGCTGCGGGTCCAGATCTCCATCGCGTCGTGCTCGACCCACCCCGGCTTGGGGTAGATCTGCTCGTGCTCCTTCTGGTCCACCGCGATCACGTTCCCGGAATGGTCGAAGATCATGAACCGGGTGCTGGTGGTCCCCTGATCCAGGGCCCCCACGTACTTGGCCATCACGCCACCTCCGCTGGTTTTCCTCCGCCGCGCCCCCCGCGGCGCTCCGCCCGCCTAGTTGCCCTTCGCGAACGCAGCCTCCGCCGCCTGCATCAGGAGCCAGGACGAGGTCGCCCCCGGGTCCTGGTGCCCCTGGCTCCGCTCTCCGAGATAGCTGGCCCTGCCTCGTCGGGCCAGGAGCGGGATGGTGGCCTCCATCCCTTGATGGGCGGCCTCGGTGGCCCGGGCGAGCCCCTCGGAGAGGGGCACCCCCTCGGCTGCCGCCTCCCGCAGCACGTCCCCCGCCGGCAGCAGCGCGTCAACCATGGTCTTGTCCCCTGGCTGCGCCTTGCCCCTGGCCTGGACCGCGGTCACCGCCGCCAGCACCGCCTCGGCCCAATCGGAGAGCTCGATCTCCGACTTGCCCTTGAGGCTGGACGAGAGCTGCAGGAACACGGTGCCGTACAGGGGACCGCTGGCCCCCCCCACCGTGGAGATGAGGGCCATGGCCACGGTCCGGAAGAGGCCGGAGATGTCCTGGTCGGTGAGCGCCTCCACCTTGGGTAGAACGGCGCGCATTCCCCGGTCCATGTTGATGCCGTGGTCGGCGTCCCCGATCTCCGCATCCAGCTGAGTCAGGTACTCCCGGTTGGCGGCGACGGCCTCCGCGAAGCCCCGCACGAAGGAGGTGCACTCGGGGTATCCCACCCCCACCTCAGCGCCCTCCGCCGGGGCTGTCCGCTCGAGCCGCCGCCGCCCCCATCCTTCAGACCCCCCAGCGCAGTCCGGGGGTGTTGACCGGCGCGTCCCAGAGCCGCACCAGCTCGTCGTCGAGCCGGAGCAGGGTGATCGAGGTGCCGGCCATCTCCAGGGAGGTGATGTAGGAGCCCACCAGATTCCGCTCGATGGCGACCCCCCGGCCCTTGAGGAAGCGGTCCAGGGCCCGGTAGACCACGTACAGCTCGATCAGGGGGGTGCCCCCCATGCCGTTGACGAATGCCAGGACCCGGTCGCCGGACTTGAAGGGGAGGTCGTCGACGATCGTGGTTGCCAGCACCTCGACGATCTCGTCGGCGGTGGCCAGCTTGCGCCGCTCCCGACCGGGCTCCCCGTGGATCCCGATGCCGATCTCCATCTCGTCCTCACCCAGCTCGAAGGTGGGCTTGCCCGCCGCCGGCACGGTGCAGGAGGTGAGCGCCATGCCCATCGAGCGCCCGTTCGCGTTGACCTTGCGGCAGAGCTCGGCCACCTCGCTGAGCGGGCTACCGGCCTCCGCCGCCGCCCCACAGACCTTCTCGGCCAGAACCGTGACGCCCACGCCGCGGCGTCCCGCGGTGTAGAGGCTGTCCTGGACCGCGACGTCGTCGTTGGTCACCACCGCCTCCACCTGGATCCCATCCTCCTTGGCCAGGTCCGCCGCCATCTCGAAGTTGAGGATGTCCCCGGTGTAGTTCTTGACGATGTGGAGCACCCCGGCCCCCCCGCTCACCGCCTTGGTGGCGGCGAGTATCTGGTCCGGGGTCGGGGAGGTGAAGACCTCGCCGGGGCAGGCCGCGTCCAGCATGCCCATGCCCACAAAGCCTCCGTGCATCGGCTCGTGGCCCGAGCCCCCGCCGGAGACCACCGCCACCTTGCCCTGGACGGGGGCGTCCGCCCTCATCACGTAGTAGGGGTCGAGGGAGACCCTGACCCGGTCGGAGTGGGCGGCGGCGATCCCCTCCAGCTCCTCCCGGACCACGTCCTCAGGTCGGTTGATCAGCTTCTTCACGGCGCTAGCCCGCCACCTACGACTGCTGGCTTTCGCTGGTCACCCGTCCCTGCGGGGGCTCGCCCTCGCCCTTCTTGAGCCGGGAGGCCAGTACATCGCCGATGAAGTAGTCGTAGAGCAGGACCCCGATTACCCCGCCGACCAGCGGCCCCACTATCGGGATCCAGAAGTAGTTGGAGAAGTGGAACGCCCCCGCGCTGTAGGTCCCGGGGAAGGCCACCTTGCCCCAGCCGAAGAGCCAGGCCACAAAGCGCGGCCCGAAGTCACGGGCGGGGTTGATGGCGTATCCGGCGTTGGGGCCAAACGACATGCCGATGGCGCCCACCGCGGCGCCCACCAGCCAGGGGCCCATGTTCCCCGCCGGCGCCAGGTTGCGGCCGTCGGTGATCGCCAGCACCAGGATGAGAAGGAACGCCGTGCCCACTATCTGGTCCACCAGCGGCCCCACCACGCTGCCGTGGAAGTAGGGGGCCGGGAAGGTCGCGAAGATCGAGTAGCTGGCCAGAGCGTTGCCCGCCGCCGGCACCGTCTTGGCCGCCAGGTCCCAGGCCTGGATGGCGGGCCCGTACACCATGTAGACGATGAGGGCGCCGAAGATCGCCCCCACCAGCTCCGCCCCCATGTAGGGGAGGACCTTGTTCCAGGGGAACTTGCGGCGCACCGCCAGCCCCAGGGTCACGGCCGGGTTGAGGTGGGCGCCGGTGATTCCACCCGCCACGTAGATGCCCATGACCACCGCGAACATCCACCCGAAGGTGATGAGCAGCCAGTCGCCGCCCGCCTGGAAGATCACCGTGGGCCCGGCGGTGCGCCCGGATTCGGGGAGGCCCGCCACCGCCACCGCCACCACGCCGTCCCCAAAGGCGATCAGCGTCAGGGTGCCGAAGACCTCGGCCATGAGTTCGCCAAACAGGCCGCTCAGCCCGGCGAAGGATCTCCCCTCCCCGTGCAGCGGCGTGTACTCCATCGCCATGCTACCTGTCCCTCCTCTGATCGGCTCTCGACCGAGCGACGTGGCTGACGGCAGCCCACGGGTCGGCAGGCAGAGAGTAGACCCGGGACCAGTGAATAGTCAACCAAGTGGGGATTACACCTGCTTTCCACTAGGTGGAAACCCCCGGTTGGTCGGAGATCCGAAGTTCGAAAGGGTCCGCTGGTCAGGGAGAGCTGGGAGCGGCGCCGCGGCGCCGCCTGGGGTCCGGCGCGGGCTCCGGGATCCCCTCAGCGGGGGCCGCGGGAGCCGCCTGATCCTGAGCCTTTCGGTACTGCCGGTAAACGGCGTGGATCCGCTGCAGGGCGGTGAGGTTGGTGGCCACCGCCAGGATCCAGAGGACCGGCACCATCAGCCCCAGCATCAGCCCGAGGGCCGTGATCACCACACGCTCCGGGCGGGCGAACCAGCCCACGTCGCAGGTGTACCCCAGGGACTGCGCCCTGGCCCGCACGTAGCTCACCAGGAGGGAGCCGAAGAGCGCTGCCACGATCAGAAAAACCGGGACCTCTTGGTGGAGGTGGGCGAGGAAGAGGTAGGCCAGGCCGGCGTAGAGCACCCCCTCCCCGTACCTGTCGGCGGTGCTGTCCAGGAAGGCGCCGAACGGGTGGACCCGGCCGGACTCGCGGGCCACGGCCCCGTCGAGGATGTCGAAGGCCCCCGCCAGGAGCAGAACGATCCCTGCCCACAGCTGGAGGTCCAGGGCCGCGAGGGCCGCCGCGCCGCCGGCGATGGCGAGCCCGATCAGGGTTATGGCGTTGGGGCTGAGGCCCACCAGCCGGCTGGCGGCGGCCAGCCGCTGGGCGGCCGCCCTAACGGAGGCCTGGAGCAGTCTGCTGAACACTTGGTTGCACCTCTTGGGAGGAGCGCTGGCGCAGCGCCCTACGGTAAACCTGAAGCACCCGGTCCGCGACCAGCGGCCAGGCG
>DAHVDN010000107.1 GCA_027313505.1 Candidatus Dormiibacterota bacterium | reverse complement strand
CCCCCTCCCCGAGGCGCAGGTCGACCGCTTCATCCTGCGTACCAGCGTCGGGTATCCCGCGAAGGAGGAGGAAGAGCACATGCTCAGGTCCCGACTGGGGAGGGTGCAGGATGAGGTGCGCTTGGATGCGGTCATGGACCGCAATGCTCTGTTGGCATGCCAGGCCGCGGTGGAGACCGTGACCGTCGCCGATGAGATGGTGAGCTACATCACTGCGCTGGTCAGGGCGACGCGGGACAACCCGAAGGTGCAGGTCGGCTCGAGTCCTCGTGGTAGTTTGTCGTTGCTGAAGTTGGCGCGGGCCCGAGCTGCTCTCAGCGGTCGCGACTTCGTCGTGCCAGAGGATGTCCAGGAACTGGCGGTTGCCTCATTGGCGCATCGGCTTACCCTGCGTCCCGAGCTCTGGGCGCAGCGCATCCGACCCGCAGATGTTATCGCGGAATGCGTTCAAGCGGTCCCGGTTCCCCCAACTCTACCGGCTGCAATGATGTCCGGAACCGTCGACCAGCACTGATCAAAGCCGGCTTCCAGCGGGGCTGTTCGTTCGACCTCAAGCTCCCATGCCGGTCTGCAGATGTCAGCCACACCTGACGGCGCGCTCCGCTCGGACGAGAGGCCTTGGAATAGAAGCCGCATCCCCGAGTTCTCGAGTGAGGCCCCGGCACCACGACTCGGCTGCGCCCAAGTCGTGGGAAGAGTTGCGGGTCAGGGCGACTCCAAGAGGCGACGCACGTCGGCAACCTGGACGATGATGAGCTGGTCGCCCAGCACTCGGTAGAAGACACCAAGAGGTGGGACCGGCCAATAACGCACCCCTGCTCGTCCTGTCGGCTTTCCCAGCGACCAGCCAATCTCTGCCATGCGCTCCATGGCTGCCACTACGGACAGTGCTTGCCGGGACGACCAAGCCGCCGCCTCTTCCATGTCCTGCTGGGCGGCCCTCGTCCAGACCAGCCTCAACGGCTGGAGCTATGGGGCTCCCGAGCCTCGGGCAGGCCCAACTGGCGTCTGACCTCGGAGTGGGCGACCAGGTCAAGCTCATCGGCCTGCAGACGCTGCTCGAATTCGGTCAGCCTCGCTTGGACGGCGGGCTGGGCAAGCAAGCTCTCGAGTTCGTCATCGACGGGATCGGGAACAGGATCAGACACGGCACCCATGGAACGGATGATACCCCTTGGCAGGACGGCGCAGTTACCTTGGCCGCTCCGGGCATCAAGGCAGGGTGTCAAGGGAAGGTTCGAGGTCGCGACGGTTGACGATGCGGTCGATGATGACACCGGGAGGGTCCGACAGGTAAAGCACCCGCCAGTCGCCCACCCTCAGCCGGTACCATCCACGATGACCAGCCAGGGCCTTTATGTCGGCACCTGGGCGCTCGTCGGCCAAGGCGCGCAATCCCTCGAGTATCGCGAGCCGCTGTTTGTCAGGGACGCGACGGAGGTCGCGTTCCCCCCTGGGGGAGAGGGTTATCGTCCTGGTCAGGGCTCACGCCTCGGAGTCGAGCTCGGCAACCACCTCATCCAACGGCCGGCCCCGCTGGCCCTTGGACACCTCGGCTTCGGCCAGGCTCATCGAACGGACGTACTCTGGGGCATTGGCAAGAATGTGATCCAGCAACTCGTCTTCGTCGACGGCGATGAGGGCAGCGACGGGGTGCCCCCGCCGCGTTACCAGGGTCGGTCGGCCAGTTCTAGCCACTTGCTCGACGACCGCGCTTGTGTTGTTGGCCAGGTCACGGATCCCGATCGTTGCCACTAGCCCACTCCCATTCTCGATGTACCTGCTAACGTAGCATATTAGCAAAGTGGCGGTCGTCGGTGCGCAGTGGCTGGATTCCGATGGTGGTGACTTCAGCGGCTAGCCGATGCGGGCTTCGAAGTGGCGCGGGGCACACGAGCACCAGCAGGTTGACAGCAATTTTGACAGCAACGCGGACGAACACTGGCGGACTTTGGCGGACGAGACGGGTGTTCTTGAGTGCCATTTTGTATTCGAAAGAAGCTCTGACGGACGACCACGGACGTGCTCAGGGCAATCTTTTAAGCCCAGGGTCGCAGGTTCGAATCCTGCTGGCGGCACCTCGACTCCGATCTCAGAGCGGACGTACCGTCGCACCGCCAGGCGAACTCTGAGGCCAGTCGACTGCAATCTTGACAGCGCTTGCGGGCGGCCCGGGCGCGCGCTGGCGACCGATGAGGTCCAGGGAATGCTGCCCCGAACGCCAACCCGGCGAGCCGTGCGGCGCTGGGCCCTAAGCGACGGGCCAAGGAATGGTACCGAAGTGGTAGCATCCCGGCGTGGCCATGACTGTACGCACCGACCCGGAGATGGAGGAGGCGCTCACGGCGCTGACCCAGGCTGAGGGCGCCTCGCGGCAGGAGATCATCCGCCGGGCTGTACTGGATCGCTACGAGCGCCGGGGCCACCGTGCCCGGGTCAAGTCGGCCTCCCAGAGCATGCTTGACCGCTGGGGCGATGTCCTGGACCGCCTCGGTCGGGCGTGAGCGAAGTCGAGTATCTTGACCTTGAGGATCTGATCGGCCTGGTCCGCGCTCTTGGCGTTGGACCGGTCAGCGACATCGGACTCCTCGATTCGGCGGCCCTTCGGCCGCGGTCGAGCACCTTCGGGGAGGACGCCTACCCGAGCCTGCAGCTCAAGGCGGCCGCGCTTCTCCACTCGGTAGCTCGGAACCACGCTCTGGTGGATGGCAGCAAGCGCCTTGCCTGGCTGGCGACGGTGGTGTTTCTGGACCTGAACGGGCATGCCGCGGACTTGGACGACGACAGGGCCTTTGACCTCGTCACGGATGCCGCCCGGGCCCACGTCAGCGTCGCGGAGATCGCCTCCCGCCTCAAGGTCGTTCCGGCGATCGCGGGCTGACCGGGTTGTTGGAACGGGTCATCGCCAATCTCGGCCCGCCCCTCCCCAGCGGGTTCCACTCTTCATGCGCTAGGTTGGTGGGAATCTGCGGCTCGCAGCAGGGCCGGCGGGCAGGCGTGCGTCTAGGGTTTGGGCCTCGTCCGGCCACCGGTACAGGGGAGGCATGGGATGACGAAGTACGTGATTTCCTTCGGTGCTCACGCCATGGACCACATCCCCGACGAGGAGATGTCCGCTGTGGCCACGGCCGGCCATGCGGTGATCCAGGAGGCCATTGACGCCGGGGTGTACGTTTTGGCCGGCGGGCTCGAGGACCAGAGGGCGAGCATCGTGGCCCCCGATGGGACGGTCAGCGACGGACCATACCCGGAGTTCGTCAGCGGCATCACGGTAGTCGAGGTGCCGTCACGCGAGGAGGCGCTGAGATGGGCCGCCAAGATCGCCGTCGCCTGCCGCTGTGATCAAGAAGTGAGGGCGATCGGCCGTGACCCCGAACTCGACGCGATGCTAGATGCGGCAGGGGGCCGTCGACGTGGTGAGAGTGTCTGATCGAAGGAGATCCGTGGCGTAGGAGCCGGCAATCCCCAGGCTTTCTCTGCAGCCGGGACCTCCAACTGCCGGCCGTCGCTGGGGAGCGCGACGAGCTCCAGCCAACGCCGGGTGTCCACCATCTCCGCCGGAGCGGCGTTCATCGCCGCCGGCAGCGCCTTCGTGGCGACGGTCTCGGCTGTCTTGCAGGCGTTGCCCGGGTCGGTTTCCGCAGATGCCCTGGCCACGGAGAACGGATATCTCACCTTGGCCGGACTGAGCCGTGGCGCCGAGGTGGGAGTCCGCAGGCGGGCTGGGAGGTCGGGCATCTGTTTCCAGCGAGGCAGCATCGGCGCAGCCACCGGCGGCACAGCCGGGGCCCAACCGACTATGGCTGGCCCAGGTGCCGCATCACCAGCCGAGCCGCTCCGGGTGGGGTGACGTCAGAGAAACCTGCTGCCTTGAAGGTCGCAGGAGATCCCATGTAGGTGTAGAGGCCGCCGGGACGGACCGGGTAGCCCTCCACCACCCGGGCGCCCTGGGCATGAGCGTACTCCACGGCCGCTCGCAAGAGGGCGAGGGTCAAGCGCTGGCCGCGGCGGAGGCGATCGACAAAGAAACAAACCACCGACCACACCGCCTCGTCATCGATCCGCCGCAAGGCGCGAGACCGCTGCAGCGCTCCGTAAGCGTCCCGCGGAGCGATCGAGCACCAGCCGACGGGATGGGAGTCCTCGTAGGCAAGTACACCCACTGGCTGGCCTTGTCGCACAAGATCCTCCAGCGTCGCCACGCGGCTCTCCTTGGTGGAGGACCTGTACTTGCTGCTGGTCATCCGCCAGCGCATACAGGAGCACCAGCGGAACTTGCCGTGCTGGGAGGAGAATCGATCCAGGTCGACAAGGTTGGCCGTCGTGATGGGGCGGCACTCGTATTTGCGGCCGGAGCGGCTGGCGGTCACGGGCAGAATCGTAGAGATACGAGTGGTCGCCGGCGCATCCGTCTTGCCCGAGTCGCAGCGGGTGGCTGTCCGCGGAGGCGTGCCGGGGTGCCTGCCGGCCCGGAGGATCCCTGTCGTCGCCGGACCCATTGATGTCCATTCGGCTAACGCGGGCCGGGAACCGCCTCCCTGCCTGGTTGCGTCAGCCCGACTTGCACCGAGACCCCGCGAACGGAGATCAAGTCGGCCTGCGCCGCCGGTGGAACGACAGCCGTCCCAGGGAACCACCGCCGAGATCTCAGCGCTAGGCAGGGCTGGGCGGCACTGCCGGCCGGCTCCCGGATGGCGCCAGGGTCC
>DAHVDN010000106.1 GCA_027313505.1 Candidatus Dormiibacterota bacterium | reverse complement strand
TCGCGAGGAAAGCGACGGCGAACGGTCCCCAAACAAGTTCACGGGACGACCCAAGCTTAGCACAGCCTGAGCAACCGGAGGGGCCGGTTATCCCCTGGCGGCCATCGCCGCCAGCCAGAAGGCCACGAGGGCGATGACCATAGCCACTCCCTGCACCCAGAGGTGACCGGCACCCAGCCCCCAGGAGAGCCCAAGGGCGATCCCAAAGCATATGAGCCCCAGCAGGGCCAGATAGAGTCGGGGCACGTGGGTCCTGGGCAGCATCGGGCTAGGGTATCGCCGGACCCCACCGAACGAGGCCGGGGGTGGCGGTGGGGAGCCGCATTGGCCGTCACCGCCGCGACGGTCATCTGGTGCCTCACCTGGATCGCGACACCCTCCACCCTGGGGCTGCGGGGATGGGTAGCCAAGCTGGACCGGGCGCACGGGACGACACCCCTCACACCGTCCCAAGTGCCCCGATACCTGGCCGAGGCCGTGATAGCGGTGGAGGACCAGAACTTCTATCTCGATCGCGGGGTGAACCTCGAAGGGCTGCTGCGGGCGGCCGGATACGACGTCATCAATCACTGCACCTGCCAGGGCGGGTCCACCATCACCGAGCAGCTGGCGGAGGACGCCTACCTCCACGGCTCAGACAGCTCGGTCTGGGGAAGGTGGGTGGACATCACCTTGGCGTTGAAGATCGAGGACCACCTGACCAAGACCCAGGTGTTGGACGCCTACCTCTCCGAGGTGTACCTGGGAGCCGGCACCGTGGGGGCCGCCCAGGCCAGCCTCAGATACTTCCACCGGCCGCTCAGCCGGGACAACCTGGCCCAGCTGGCGCTCTTGGCTGGACTCCCCCAGTCTCCGACGCAGCTCGACCCACTCTCCAACCCCGAGGGGGCGGTGGAGCGGCGCGCCATCGTTTTGGGGCAGATGGCGACGGACGGGTACATCACCTGGGCCCAGGCACATTCGGCAGAGCGGGCTCCCGCGCTCTGAGCTTGGCCAAGCGTCTCGGGCCCGAGGTGGTCACGGCTGCGGCCGAACTGGTGTCCGGAGGCATGGCGGCCTCGGTAGACTGGCCGGTGCGGCCACCGGACGGCCAACCGGCGGACGCTCAGGACTCTGCGGTCGCCGGGCGCGATGTCGCGGGCCGAGGTAGCTCAGTTGGTAGAGCACGGGTCTGAAAAACCCGCACCTTTAATCTCAAATCTTACCCTTTTCGGCCCAATTTCGGCCCATCTTGTGGATAAAGCACGGGTTGGGGGTATCCATCCAACCGAGGCTGCCCAGGTCAGGGCGGTGATGCCGACTGACTCAGAAGGGGCCATCGGGCACAATGCGGGACGTGAAGCAGACACCACCGACGCTCTACGTGATGGTCGGGCTTCCGGCATCAGGCAAGACCACTCGAGCCAAGCAGATCGAGGAGGAGCGCCAGGCCCTGAGGCTGACCCCCGACCAGTGGATGATCCCCCTGTTCGGCCATCACAACGCTGAGGGCAAGCGGGACGTTCTCGAGGGGCGTTTCGTTTGGCTGGCACTTCGGACCTTGCGCAAAGGTATCGATGTCGTCCTGGACTTTGGCGTCTGGGGCAAGGACGAACGAACTGCCCTCCGAGTGCTGGCCGCCGATGCGGGGGCGTCGTGCGAGATCGTCTACCTCGAAATCAACGAAGACGAGCAGCAACGTCGGCGTGATAGTCGAGCGTCAAGTGATGGCGAGACGACCTTCTACATCAGCGATGAGGACCTCGCTTCGTACCGGCTCCTCTTCCAGCCTCCGGACGATACGGAGCTCAGTGGAGCCGAGCTCGACCCGCCTCCGGCTAACTACACCAGCTGGAGCGCGTGGGCATCCGAGCGGTGGCCAACGTCGAACGAGTAGGCGTCATGCCGCCCTCCAGGGCCGAGAGACCTGGGGGCGCTCCACCGACGCCGTGCGGCTCCGTCGCATGACCGGTGCTGGCGTTGGCGGATTCTCGAGGTCGGGCCGGGGCACCACAACCACTACTACAATGCCTTTCTCTGGGTCCGGGTAGGCTGGGCAATGCCGCTTCTGCTCTGCGATCTCGACGACACCTTGGTGGATCGTGAGGAGGCATTCCGGCGGTGGGGCGAGCATTTCGCTCGCCAGCACCGCTTGCACTTGCCAGCCGTCATGGCGTGGCTGGTCGAGCGCGATGCCCACGGTTACACGTCCCGAAGGGAGTTGGTGGCTTCCATCGCGGAGCGTTTCGGAGTCTGGCCCGACCAGGCTCGCGCCCTAGCCCAGTTCCGGCATGACCTAGCCATGGCGGTGCCAGAGATCAGCCGGGAGGTGCGTCGAACCTTGATCTTCTTGAGGCGCTCCGGATGGAAGATCGCCATCGTCACAAATGGAACCGAGCCCCAACAGATGCTCAAGCTTCGCGTTGCTGGGTTGGAGCCGTTGGTCGATGCCTGCGTAGTGTCCGAGGCCATTGGCTACAGCAAGCCAAATCCAGCCATCTTCCGGTTTGCGGCTGCCGCTTGTGAATGTCAGATGACCGGTGGATGGATGATTGGCGATAACCCTGAAGCGGACATCTTGGGAGCGGCTGAGGTCGGGCTGAACACCATCTGGGTGAAGCGCGGACGCACCTGGCCCGTACGCGGGGTCCGGCCCACCCTTGAGGTCGCCTCGGTGGAGGAGGGGCTAGTCTCGCTTCTAGACCAAGGGTTCCCTTGAGGCCGGACCGGACTCCCGCCACGCGCACGTCTGCGCATACCTGCCCGCGGCTGCTTCGGTACGCTGCCCGTGCACGCTGGTTTGATCGGGCGGACTGGGGCAGGCGGCCGGGGTGGGTTGCTGGATCTCAAGGACCCCGCGGACAGGGCGGCGGCTCGGCCTCACAAAGTCCATCTTGTTAAACCTCCCCCCCCCCCCCCCCCGCGCTCCCCTATCCCCAACAACCACCACAACAATGAACCCCTTTCGGGAGGAGAGATTCCAAGCTCAGGAGTCTCCATCAAACCCAGGGCGGTCCACAAGTAGGAGCCGACGGGAGACCGCAAACACCTCAATGTTGTGAACCACTCAAGGGCGGTCAGCCAGTCGGCTCTACAGACATTCAAGCATAGAAGCGTGAGAAACGCAAGCCATTTTGCAAAACCCCTTGACAACTGCGCACCACCGATGTACATTCGCGCCAGTGAACCACTCAATGATCCTCAAAACCAAAGAAGCGCCGACTTATTGCAGTGTTTTGGCGCAAGGCGAGCACACGCAGAGTGAGCCGCGACCCAATCCCCTTACGCACATCGCCACCTTGTCGGCTACAAAAACTTTGGGGTCAGCACGGGATGTGCGTAGGGTGTTGTGTATCAGTAGAGTAGTTGCAATCGCTTGTTTTTCCTGTTACAGTCGAGGCATTATGAAGGCAGTGCGGCGCTTTGAGGAGAGCGCCATTGTATGAGTATCTGCCGGGCTGCGAAGGCCTCGGTTGGTCCCGGTGCCATGACTGCCAAAGCGTGGTGGGAATATTACACGGAGTCGCATAAGCACTCAGAGCATAAATTCGAGCGTATCCCTAAAAACGTTGGTGATTACTATGTAGGGCGATCCGGCGACGCTGAGCGGCCCGTAGTTCGTCTGATGGGGGCAGGTGTGGCGGCCCTCGGTGTCGGTCCTGAGTACGAACTCACTCGCGCGGGTTTTGAGAAACTCTGCGACGGGCGCACTCTGGACGGTAAGGCCGCTATCCATCGCGGAGCCTCGGGTTCCCATGTGCCGTTCGTGGCCCTCGCCTATTCGCCCCATAAGTCCGTAAGCCTTCTGTGGGCGGTCGCCGATGAGGATCTGAGGGAAAAGATACAGGCTGCGCATGATGCCGCAGTCCGCGCTGCCATCGCGGGCCTTGAGGCTCACACCGCCCCCCTGCGGCGCCGTGTGCGCTCTACGGGAAAGATAGTTCCTGAGCGCACCGCCGGGCTGGTGGTGGCCGAGGTCCGTCACCACAGTGCTCGGCCAGTGAAGCCGACGGGCGACCCCTTGAGCGACCTGCCGGACCCGCAGCTGCACACTCACGCGCTCGTCATGAACATGGCCCGGCGCGTCACCCCGGACGGCAAGCGGAATGAATGGGGCGCGCTCGACTCCCGCGCTCTGCTCACAGCGCAGAAGGAATCGGGGAAGGTCTACGGGACTGCCCTTGCTGCCGAGTTGTCGAAGCTCGGCTTCGGTATCGAGCGGCGCGGTGACGCGATTGGGGTCGCTGGCATTTCGGAGAAGCTGGTGCAGGAGTTCTCCCGGCGACACGCTGAAATTGACACCGCCCGAGATGCCGCTGCCGCTGAGAAGGGTCGGGCGCTGTCCGCCGCCGAGCGTCACGCCCAGGTGCTCGCCACTCGCCGCCCGAAGGGTGAGCCGGTGCCGAGCCGGAGTCTCCTCTTCGGATGGCAGGTCCGGCTCGCGGAGCAGGGTGCCGGTCCGAACCTGCCTGCCCGCCTAATGGCTGCCGAGGCCAAGCGCCGCTCTCTCCCCGTCGGTTCCAAGGGTCGAGCTTCCGCCCTTGACCCCTCCACCCCGGTCGAGGTCGTCGCTGCCGCCATTGCTGAGCTGTCTGAGTCGAAGGGCACGTGGTCGTGGCAAGAACTCCGGACCTCCCTGGCGGCTCACGCTCAGGGGCAGCTGAGCCCTTCTGAGCTTGACGATCTGCTGTCGCGGGTAGATCAGATCTCGGGAAGCCCCGCTTCGGCAGTGGTGCC
>DAHVDN010000105.1 GCA_027313505.1 Candidatus Dormiibacterota bacterium | reverse complement strand
GGAACTGTCGCGGTCCAGGGAGTACCTCGCCATAGGTACAGCTTATCTGGTCCGGACCATTCGCGCAATTGCCATCCGTCCCTGGCCTAGGCGCAGCCACCGCCTCCCCGTTTGACCTGGTCTATCCGGTCTATGCTCTGAGCCGCATGTCGCGGGTTCAAGTCCTGCCCGGGGCACCCGGGGCTGAGACCAAGTCTGAGCCAGGACGCCCCTCAACCGCCTCCGGAGCGACCGGGTGTCTACCAACTCTGATACCAACCCGGAGCAGTTGCGCCATCGCTTCGCTTGGACTGCAAGCTGGCTGGCTGAGGCAGGTGCGAGCGGGCTCCGCTCCCGGTGGGCTCGGGGCCGCTACGGGTCGGGCTGGCCAAGGGGCCGTCCCCTCCGGCCAAGCGCCGGCTACCATCACCGCGTGGCGCAGGCTCGCGTCCGGCGCAGCACAGGGTAGTCGAGTGTGGCTCTCCTTAACGCCACGCTATTGGCGCACGCCGCCGCCACGGTTGCGCCCACCGGACCGAGGCAACGAGCGAGGCGAAGGAGGGCCTTGCGATAGATGAAGGACCAGTACTTCGGCGATGCCCGCGACTACCTCAAGTACCAACTCCTCGAGGAGCTGATGATGACGTGCGCGCCTAGCGTGCGTCAGCTTGTCTGCGTTTGGATGTTGACAGCTTCGGACCCCAGCGGGTATGGGAATGTTCCTTTCGACGACGATGGGCGGTCACCAGCCCTCGCCGCGTTTCTCCGGCGACATCGCGATCCCAGCGATCGTCGCGTCCGACATCTTCGCGAGTACTTCTCGGAGCGCGGGATCGCCTATGTTCCGTGGGGCGACGCCCCCCCATATTTCACCAACCAGCACAGGGGAGACTACTTCCGCCGGATCCCCACCGACACCCTGATGAATGCCGTGGTCTTCTTCGACCCAGACATCGGGGTCACCACCAAACGGCCGTCGAAGGCGCACCTGTCCGTTGACGAGCTATTCGGAGTCTGGGAGCGGATGGGCGACTCGTCGATCACCGTGGTCTACCAGCACCGGGACCGCCAGCCGGGTTTCCCGGCGCCGCGAGCGCAGGAGTTGCGCGACGCCCTGGCCGCACCCGTCGGGTGGGTCGCCGACCGCGACATCGCCCTGTACCTGGCGGCCAAGAGCGCGGCGGCTGTGCCGACGGCCGATGCTGTGCTCGCGGCGATCGGGTCCAGTGGACGACGGAAGTTCGCGCGGATCGCCTGACAGGCAGGTACCACTGTGCCCGAGGTCCTCTGCGGACGCGCCGATCCGGACGGGTGCTGGAAGTCGACGGGAAGGGTCGTGGTCGCAATGCCGCCGCAGCGGGCGGCTCCCGCTGCAACAAGAGTCAGCAATGGCCCTCAGCCTTGAGACAGCGGCCCACGAGAAAGGCGGGCAGCCGAGATGCGTCTATCGCCTTATCGGTCCACTCGGCCGGTGGCCGGGGCTCGGCGATGCGATCGAGGCGTAACCCATGCGCGGCGAGGCTGTTGAGATACGTGGAGAGCGTCCGGTGGTTGGCCCCGACCCGGCGTCGGAGGGACGATGCCCGGCCCTCCGGAAGCCACCACCCCTCGTCGTAGTAGGTACCACCTGGGGGCCAGGATCCGCTCACCGGCCCGCCACCCGAGAAGCAGGGGTGGAGTAGGGAGAAAACGAACGGGCCGCCAGACTGGAGCGCCTTCGACACCGTTTGGAGAGTGCCGTCCAGGTCGTCTATGTCGGACAGGCCGAAGCTGCAGCTCACCGCGTCGAACGTCCCGACGTGGGCCAGCCCGCCAGATGCGATGTCGGCGTGGAGGTAGCAGATCCCGAGCGGCTCTTGTCCCTCAGCCACGCGCGCCTTCTCCAACAGCGCAGTGGACAGATCGACGGCCGTCACCTGCGCTCCCCGACGCGCCAACTCTCGGCTGAAGCGGCCATGCCCGCAAGCGATGTCGAGGACGCGGAGACCATCGAGCGGCCCAAGCAACTGTAGGAAGGTAACCGAGGTCGCGTCGTCGTACGTATCGACCCATCCGGCTTCGTAGAAGTCGGCCACTGCGTCATAGCGGGAGCCGGTCACTCCTAAAGCGTACAGCCTTGAACCCCGAGCAGTTGGCGATCCGGAGCGCCAACCCTCGGCCAGGGTGGGCAGCAGATTGGAGTAGCGACTTTGAGTGCCACTTGGACAATCTCCCGGAATCAAGAGCAAACGGAGCCATACGGACTAGGTTGGGTCCGCTAACCACCACCACGGACCACGCCGGCCATCTTCCGAGCCCAGACGGGATCCAAGTCGAGTGCGATCACATCTACATGACGACGCGCGAGCGCCAACGTCATGACGCCGGACCCTGCCCCAACCTCAAGGACCAGCTGCCCGGAGTGAACGTCGACGGACTGGACTAAGTCCTCAGCCCAATCCGGGCTCAGGAGGGTCTGACTGAGACTCCGCCGCCGGTCGTCCCGCGCGGTCGTCTGCCAGCCGTGCTCGGAACTTCACGCCCATCGTCATGGCCAATAGACGACTCGATAGTAGCCGGCGGCTCACGGTCCGCCGCCGCTCCAGGAGCGGGGCATGGACCACAGTATTGACCACAACGCCAGCGGTCGGCGACGGTCAAAGGCAGCCAGTGGCGGCCACTCGTGACTTCCGGGCGAACGCTGAGGGACATCGCCGGTACCCCTGGCGCCATGTGAGAAACCCGGTGCATCGAGATCATGTTGGCCAGTCTCGGCCAATCTCGGTCGGTGAGCACGGGTCTAACAAGCCATACGTACGCTCCGCGGGTAGACCGCCGCCCACGGGTCGCATTGGCTGGCTCGCACGGAAGGAGACCGATAGGCGCGTAGGTCGCAAGTGCTGGACCTCCAAGGCCGTACATTGCATCCCACAGGGTCCGCCCAGGCAGCCGCTGGACGAACAGGCAATCCCCAGAGCCGACACCCGTCACCGAAAGAGGGAAGCTTACGTGGCGCGCAGCGCTTCTGCAGGTCCGAGCCGATATGCCAGGGACAGAGTTCCCGTCATCGCCACCGCGGTGGTCACAAGAGCGACCACAACGCTCAGCACTGGCGCGACGACGGTAACCGCCACAGGCGCGCCAATCGCGACGCCACCAACTGCGACGGCCCCGGCGGCGGCCAACCCTCCGCCCAATCCCAGCACGAGCGCCTGAATAGCGATCACTGCTGCGACCGAGCCCCGCGGCCAACCGACCGCCCGTAGCGTGGAGAACTCCACTTGACGCTCCAGGTAGGCAAGGGTCAGCAAGGTGGCCGACGCTGACGCTCCCGCCACCGCCGCGATCGAGACCATCACCACGTCAAGCGGTCCGACCTGTGCCCCCAGATAATGGCCGAGCGTGGTCGGCCCCAACTGACCCGCGAAGCCGCCGACGACCAGCACCGCCCCTCCCACCAGACCCGAACCTATCGCGCTCGAGCCTGCGCAAAACAGGGACTCCACCCCCCAGGGCCCCAGAAGTTCGCGCAACGCCAAGGACCCCACCGAACGTACACTGACACCCCCCAGCGCGCCTCCCTTGCTGAGCGCCGAGGATGCCGATGATCTCGACGATCCGAGCAGAGCCGGAAGCGGGGCGGCTACCGCCATCACAAGCACGAGCGGGATCACCAGGAGCAGGGGTCCGATAGGGATGGCGGGGTCGAGGGTCCGGCTGACACCGACTGCGGCTCCCGCCGTCACCGCCCCGATCCCCGCCCCAAGCAACGCCATCTCCGTCAACATCAGACGAACCACTTGCCACAGCGGCCAGCCGATCGCGCGGAGCATCCCGAACTCCTGGCTTCTTCGTCGCACCCCCAGCTGGCCGACCACCCCAAGCAGCGCCAGCACCACTCCCAGAGTCAGGAGGAACATCACCAGGGACTCGACGTTCAGCCCCCGCAAGAAAGTGATAGCGGCACCCTCCTTTCCCCAATACTCGGTGACCGTCATCGGCGGCTCGCCGAACTTTCCTCTGGGTAAGCTGATGTTCACTGGGAGAGCCGACGAGCCCTTCACCAAGCTCACCTGCAGGCCGGTGCGCTCGTTGATGGCAGCAGCCACTTTCTCCAACCTTGCCTGAGACGCGTCGGACGGTTTGCCTGTGCCGGCAACCCGGACTCTTATGGCGCTGATGAAGGCGTTCCCTTGCCCACCTGTAAACGTATCCGCGAAGTACTGGGCCCCGGCCAGGGTGGTGAGCATCAGGGGCGGACTCGTAATGAACCCTGCCGGATTCCGGGTGGGCAGAACCGTCTTCCCATCGGGCAGCTTCGCCTCGGGAGGCGCGAAGGAGCTGAGGTCTCCGCCCGCGAGCAGGTTGAACCCAGGGATCTGGTTAGGGTCGAATGTTCCTAGAATGTCGAACGCGAAAAACGTACTGCTGGCGATTCGCGATGACACCTGAAGATGCCGGAACCAGGTATCGCGGGCATCCGGCGGAATGTCTTGCTGACCGCAGCCGATGCAGTTCGGATTCCCCAACACGCTCGGGTCTGTAGGAACCACCTGGGGGACGAATCGGTCCGATCCCACCGTCCTGTACCGAACTGACCCTGGCACGGCGACGTTCGGTAAGTCGGTGACTGCCAGCCCCAGTTTGGAAGCCACCGTGGCGTACAGCGTTTGGATGGAGGTCGCCGCGTGGTAGACGGTCGACCATCGCTGCAAGGAGCTGGGGCTCGCCCCGGACATCACGGCGCTGGGTGATGCGG
>DAHVDN010000104.1 GCA_027313505.1 Candidatus Dormiibacterota bacterium | reverse complement strand
GGCGCCCACCAGCACCCCTCACCACATGGGCCACAGGATCGCTTTTCTCCCCGGACCTCTCCGGCGGCGAGCCGGGCCCGGAGGGCTGCCAAGGTCTCCCGTGGCAGTCGGAGCTGCGTGCGGGAGAGCGGGTCTCCGGACCTGCCATCGGCAGGGGGGTCGCGGTGCGGAGCCCGCCCGCAAGCGGGATTCCGCACCGGGTTGGCGGTCCCCGACCAAGGCTGCGGGTACGCCCTGGGAAGGGCCCAGAAATGGCCTCGGCCGAGCTGCCGGTTATTACCGTTACCGGCGGCCCACGGGACCTAACTGACGATCGCGTCACAAGCACCAGGGCCAGCAGCGGCCGACAGTATTGACACTGATTTGTCACTACTTTCGCTGTAGCCTGCCCCTATGGCCTTCTATCGAGCGTCCGCCAGGGACCACGTCGCGACACGCACCAGACCAGGCGACACCGGACGCTCGGGTGCCGGCCCTGGGAAGATCCGGTTGGCGCTCAGCGTCAACGAGGCCGCATCTGCAATTGGATGTTCGCGCGCGTGGCTGTATCGCTGGGGGCTCCAGACAGGTGAGCTACCCTCGATCCGTCTGGGTCGGCGAGTGGTGATCCCGGTGGAGGCTCTCGGCGCATTTCTGAGGGCTCGACTTGTTGATCCCCGGGACACCATGCCCAGTGTTCGCAATCTCGCGCTTGTCGCCAGCTCAGTGGCTGAGGACGAGGCGGTCTGCCGAGAGTGTGGGTCTTCCGTTGCACGCGAAACGTGGCATGCGGCCTCAATAGTCGGCGCTGATGGCGACGACCAAGATGCCACGGTCCGGTCACAGGCGACGCATAGAGAACGGGCGACACGCCAAGCCGCCGGAGACGAGCTCCAATCACCCCGCATGCCCAAGCTGGGCCGCCGATGACAGCGGTACCGCGCCAGCGGGGCGACACTCAACTGGACCAACTCTCACTGTTCCAGGGTCACGATCTCGGGCAAGAGGTTGATATCCGTAAACCAGAGAGTGCCAATGACATAGGCCAAGACCTAAGCGGCCCCAGCACCAGCCGACCCGTTCGACGTGTCACAAGTAATCCGGCCCTGGGGCTCTCGTCAACGACTCCAGAGTTCGTGAGCGCCGTCCCGCCAATCAGCGACGAGTACCGCAGCGTTCAGGTAGCCCTCATCGGGATCGAGCCCGAAACGGGGGTGCGGGAGACGCGCCCGAATCTACTCCACTCGATCCGGACGGTCGGACTGATGCACCCCCTAGCTGTCGAGTGGAAGGCCGATGGCTACCAGCTGGTCTCGGGACGCGCTCGCCTCGCGGTGGTGTGCGCGCTCGGTTGGCAGGAGGTGCCCTGCCACGTGTATCCACCGCTCAGCCCGGAGCTCAGTGCCCTGCTGCCGCTGACGGAGAACGTGGCCCGGCAGCCGCTGACCGGAGTTGACCGGGTCAACCACTACCAGGCTCTCCTGGACGCGATCGGCTCAAAAGACCGCGCCGCGGCCGCCCTCGGGGTTCATCGGGTGTCCTTTTTCCGTTCCGTTCGCAAGGTCAACCGCGACGAGGTGGACCTGCGTGAGGCCTCGTTGCCCCGAATCGCACTGGTGGTCCTTGACAAACTGCAGAGAGTGGCTGCAGTTCTGGACGCGACGCAGAAGCACATGCTTGCCAGCGAGCTGCGGCGCGTGCTTGGCGTGCTTGGCGCCAACGATGGACAGCCGGACACGGGGGCATGAGAGTGCCAGTCTCTAGTCCGCTGCCCGGGTCCGGTTCTGGCCGGGCGCCCACACGTCGACCCGGGAAACGCCAGATGGCGGGCGATAGTAGCACCCTGCTACCACCTGAGTCTTCCAGCCGTGAGCGCATCCAGGCCAGGCGTATGAACGCCCCCTTGTCCGCGAGCGGCCTTGACCTGTGGGGAGTCGGGCATTATCTGCAGGCCTGTTTGATCCAGCACTGGAAGAGGTCCCAGCGCCGTCCCGGCAGTGAGATGCTGGCCAGACGCCTCAACCGCTGTATGCGCGCGCAAACCAACGAGCAACGGATCCGCCGCCTGCAACAGTCATTGCCGACCCGGCCGGCTCGAAAGCCTGCTCCCCGCAAACCGCGAAAGCAGTACCGGTCCCGCTTCCCTCTGATCATTTCTGAGGACTGTCTGTGGCCGCTCGTGGAGGCGGACAAGTGACCCCGGAGCAAGGTGATCTGGACCACCACTGCCGCTCATGGGACCCTGGCGTGGTGGCTGGACCGATCGCCGACGCCGCCGGGGACTTCTGGAAGTGTCGTGGGCGGGCCGTCCCCATCTCCGCTCCGGAGGCCACCGAGAGCTGGCTCACCGTCTACCGAGCCCTGCTGGCGAGCCACCTCTCAACGACGCACCGGTTGGGTAACCTCCAGATCGGGGTTCGGCTGGCCACAACGTGCACTGAAGCCGAGCGCCTGCTCGGGCTAGCATTCGCCCCTCTGCCCGATGCCTTGCGGCCCGTGTCGAGGGGCGGCGTCCACGGGCGGGCCCTGGCGATTCTGGGCACCGTGCTCCCGATTCCACTGGCAACTCCTGAGGGGGAGAGCCTTCTCGCAGCGCTCGGCGGAAGTACGCCAGACTGCCTCTATCCCGACGTGGAGTTGGTGGCCGACACGATCGGAGCGCACTCCGAACACTTCTACGGCCTTGGTCGCCCGAGCGACATGAAGGGGCTCCTCTTCCGCTACGCCAACCGTGACGTCACGAAGCCCCTGACGCTGGACGACACGGCCAGCCGCCCCCTCCGCATGCTCAACAACTCGGGCCTGGTAGGCGGGATCGACGGGACCCGGCTGCCATTGCAGCGCCTCCACTACGACAAGCGGCACAGGCAGTGGCGACCCTACACCACATGGGAGTACGTGGTGGTCGGAGTCGCAGGTAAACCCTCGGTTGTGGTAAGCATTCGCGTGGGAAGAGAGAGCGATGCAGTGGTGCAGGAAGTCGTCCACGACATGGCTGCGGCCGGGGTTGACTCCCCATTCGTACTGTGTCACGACGGACTCGCGACGTACAAAGGGGATCCGTTTCTTCTCGCTTGCCTCGTCTATGGGTTCGAGCCGCATGAGGTGAACTTCGTATGGGAGAACCCTGCCGAGGCTGGCATCAACCAGCTGAAGTCCCGGTGGCCGTACCCGTGCCCGAAGAAGCACTTTGGGATGGCCGCCAGCGACGCCGTGCAGGAGATCCTGGATCCAGTGCGGGGTTCATCATTCGCCCCCGGCAGGGGGCGTGGCGGATTTTCCGAAGCGACCCTGTTCCTGGGGAACTGTCGTGATCTACAGCCAGCCCGAGTAGAGGGAGGGGCAGCTCATCACAATGGAGTTCGAATTCCCGTTGTGGGAGTCCCTGATGGAACCCCGGTGCTCACGGGCCTGCGCTTCGATCAGATCGACGTTATCGGCCTTGACCAGACCGTTGAGGCTCACGCGCTGGCCATCTCGCTCGAAGGACCATCGGGGACTCCTCAGGACTGGGACCTCTCCATGGGCATCACCGGCGTTCGGAGTCTGGGGTCGACCACGCTCCTCAGCAAGCACGGAAGGCTCATGCCTCTGAACGAACCCACACGTCTAGACCTCCTGCCGCTGCCGGAGTCAGTTCCAACAACCCTAGCCGCCCGATTGGATCTTGAGCTCGCGCGAGCCGATGCTCGCAAGCCGCCTTTGCCTCCTGATCAAGTGGATTCGCCTACCGACACCACGGACGACCCGGAGGCTCGAGCCCCGATTGAGTCCGTCGTCGGGCATGGCCAGGAGGAGTCGGATCATGGCGCACTCATGGAGGTCCTGGACCTACCGCTGGACGTCGGGACGCCGGACGCGGATAGCACCAATCGTGCTGCCGGTGTGTTATCCCCACCTCACGAAGCGACAGCACCTAGCGCATCACCGCCCTGCTCGATGGAGGACTCCTTTGTGCCCGGGACGATCCCCATGTGGCCCCATAGGCGAGAGATCCAGGTGGTCCGGCGAGACTCCGGCCCTGCCAACCGACTTGGCCCGCTGGGCGCCGTGGCCGAGGAAGTGGCGCACGCCCCATTCGTTCCGGCTTTGCCTCGGTGGTTCGGGCACCCTGAACTTCAGGGCGCCGCGACCACAAGGGGGCTGGTCTCCGGCTCCCGCTCGCTCGGTGTCGTCTTGACTGGCCACGAAGACGGGACACTGCGCAGCCACACGATAATCTCGTCGGCGACCTTCCAGCAGGTTGCGTGCCAGCCACTCCCAGGCGCCCCCTGCCCGCAGGTTGACCCCGCCGGGAGACCTGCGCTCAGGGCGCTGACCTCGGCGGTCGACTCGGCCATCCAACTGCTCAATGGTGCCGCGGCTGCTCCGCTGATGACCTCCAAGGCTCCTGCGATCCTGGATGCGGTGCAGCAAGCCCAGTTGGCGGCTGCCGCGCTTCGGGACTTGCACTGTGGCCGGACGCAGTTCGCGTTCGATTGGGATGGAGTTCTCGACGATCTTTGGGTGGCGGAAGACTTTCTTCGAGCAACCAACGAGAGGTCCGCGCTAAAGACCCTCACACCGGTCCGCACGCGGCTACCGCGCGCCTAACCGACAGTGGCCGCTCCCGAGATCTCGGCCCCAGCTGCCCTACGGTCGACCGACTTGATCTGACCAGGGGACATCTCGTTAGCCGCGATCATTCATGGGGTGTGATGAACGCGGCGGGGTGAAGCTGCGGAAATGCCCTCTGGGAAAAGAAACTGGTGTTGTTGAGACGCCAGGGACCCCAACCAGGAGGTCACTTCGCGGATGAAGGCTGCCAGCACCGCCCAGGTCGTGGTGGAGTCGGGCGGCAATCAGGTCGCCGCGCACGCGGGTCTTCACGCCCTGGGCAGCTTCGCCGACCGCTTGGGGCTCG
>DAHVDN010000103.1 GCA_027313505.1 Candidatus Dormiibacterota bacterium | reverse complement strand
ACCGGCTCCAGTGTGCCAAGGGCGGACTCCTGGAGATCTCCCTCAAGGATGGCAAGCTCATCGGCAAGACCTACATCTCCCCCGACGTTATCGCGGCCGAGGTGAGCCCGCCCCCGGTCGCGGCCAGCGCCTGACCGCGGGCAGCGCCACCAGGGGCCGTACGATGCCGAAGACCGGCACCTCGATGTTGCCCCGGCCCCTGTCTGAGGCTGCCGGCTGGGAGGAATCATTGCCATGTGCGCGGCCGTAACACCATCCACCCAGGATGCCCAGCTTGTCCAACCAGTTCAGCGGTTGCCAGCCCCACTACTACTCCGAATGATCGACGGAGCGTAGTCCACCCCAAGACCAGTCCGTGCCCAGAGGGCCACCGGGTGCCTAACAGCACTTCATTACGTCGCCAAGAGGTGGAAACCCGGGCCCAGCGGCGGTGAGCAATGAAGATTCACTTCCTCACCAGCCTGCATCCGGCAGGCGTCGCCGACCCCCCCTCGAGCATGGCCAAGAGCGCCCGGCGATCAGCCCAGGACCAACCGTCGGAGCTGTGGACCGAGGAGCGTCCCCTCCGCGGGTCCGGACTCGCTCTCGAGACCCGCGTGTGAGGCTCCGATCGTGACGATGTTTCCCTTCAGCAACCCCGCCCTGGTCATCGAGGCGGATCTGCGCGAGCGAGCCGTTGGGGGTATACGTGCTCATATCGGTCCATGACTCATTCCGGTGGCCATTGACACAAAATGCTTCGCCTCGTGCGGAGCGCATAGTGCTCCACCAAGCAAGCAATTTCCCGACTCCGAACACCCGCCCGACCAGCAGCGGGTTCGCAACCAGCCGTCTGCGTCTTCGGTGGATCGCGGTCGCACCCAGCCTAGGCTTCTCTTACCACGCTCTCAGGGAGGATTGCCAGAGGCATGCACATGGCCACGTTCCACATCCCTGCATCAACAACCTCCAGAATGCGCAGCCGACCCGCGAGGCTGCAGAGGATGTAGGCATCCTCGGGGCTCAGAGCGCACCCGTCGACGAGCCAATCAATCATGGACCTCGTCGCTAGGCGACACCCTTCCATCAGGTCCGGCGCAATACCCATTGTGCAGTACGCTGGCCCCGCGGGCTCGTCGTTTCTGCCACTGACAAAGGCAGGTGTGGCAATCCTCCTTGGCTGCAGGGTGAAGCGCAGGCTCCCTTGCAGGGGAGCCTCCAGAGCGGTCACGCAGACTTCGCCGTCTCCTTGGACCGCGTGCGGATCCCCACACGAGAAGAGCGCGCGCGGTCGAAGGACTGGCAAATACAGACGAGATCCGGCGGTGAGATAGCGGTTATCGATGTTCCCTCCTCCCAGATGAGGAGGAAAGGGGGAAAGCTTCTCACCGGCCCGCGGTGGCACCCCCATCGTGCCCATGAAGGGCCGCAGCGGGATCTCGATGTCGTTGGTGAGCTGGGCGCTGTCCCTTCTCCGCAGGTCGAAGGTCCGCAGGTAGCCCACGGGGAAGTCATCGGGCAGGATCCCCATGCCAGGCAGAATTGCACTCCACCCCCAGTCCCCGTGTTGCAGCTCAAGGACCTCGACGCAGAGAGTCTGGCCGACCTCCGCTCCGGCGACCGCGACCGGGCCACTCAGGTTGTAGATGGTGTCGAAGTCGAAGCTCACGTCCGAGTACGTGTCTCCCGGCTTCACCTGCCCGTCCCCGGCGACCAAGAGGTCGTAGTGCACGACATCCCCTGACTCCACCTCGAGGATCGGATCGAGAGAGTCATCCCAGAAGTGGTGGATCATGGTCGGATCAACGAAATGCTCACGCGTCATCGCGGTCGGCTCCAAACTGCCCGACCCAAGTCAGGCGCCATCCGTGCCGGAGTCATCAAAGCGGCGCAGGAAGCTTCGCAGGCGGCCCAGATAGCTGTCTCGCTCCTCGAGAAACGCCATGTGGGAACTGGACTCGAAGATGGCGAGCTCTGCGTCGGGAAGCGCCTCAGCCAGAGCAGCCATGTGCTCTGGAGTGGCCTCGTCGAACCTTCCGCAGGTGACTAGGGTCGGGACCGCGATCCGAGGCACTTGGTCCAGCAACTCCCAATCCCGCAGGGAACCGGTGACCGGGCCGAACTCGCTTGGTCCCCACATTTCACCGTATGCATCGCCTCCCAGTCCAGCGAACGTCCTCTCGACGCACTCCGGCCAGGGCCGCAGCCGGCAGAGATGACGTCGATAGAACTCGGCCACTGCCCCCTGGTACTCGGGACATCCGTAAAAACCACTCTCCTCGTGAGTCCTGAGTACCTCCTGGACCGGCTGCGGCAAGGCCCTTCTCAGCCCGGCGGCATCGGCTAGCCACCGTGAGACGCTGGGTGGAGCACTGCTAAGAACAAGACCGGCAACCCCGACAGGCGTGTCCAGCATGTAGCGCATGGCCAACATTCCGCCCCAAGAGTTGCCGAATATTACGACATTAGTCAGGTCCAGGGTCCGCCGTACGCTCTCCAACTCCACGACGAACCGCTCGACCGTCCAGCGGACCCCATGGTCTTGGACCGGCGAGCGCCCGCAGCCCAGTTGGTCGTAGAAGACAACGGGCCTTTCATCGGCCAGCCCCGCCAGTGGCTCCAAGTAGTCGTGGGGCATGCCCGGCCCGCCATGTAGGCATAGCAGGGGAAGGCCCGTGCCTCCCCCATCATGGCGCTGGAACCAGACCTGACCATCGGGCACATCCACCATCCCCTCCACGATCCCACTTGGGCCCGACGCCATCACCATCTCAGACTTCAGCTGAAAGCGAGATTGCACCCAGCTTGCGGCGGCTGCGCCACCACAGCGTCCAGACGATACCCAAGGCGGTCCAGGCCAGTGAGAACCAAACGATGCTGCTTCCAGTTGCGAAGGGGAGCGAGATCTCGGTTGCGAAGAACCCCTTATAGAGAATGTACGCATCGATGCCTATCCCGAGCACCGGGATCAGGCCGTTTGTGAGCCAGTTAAACTCAGACCGCCGGAACCGGGCGTGGTAGAGGATGTTGGCGAAGTTGACGAAGATGTACAGGATCAGGACGAAGAAGACGAATATCTCGCCCATGTAGCCGTAGGCGTTGGCTACTCCACCCTGCCAGATGGTGACCAGGAATAGAGCCACCGTTCCCACAGCGAGGGTCGCCACCTCGGCGCGCCACGGAGTCTGGAAACGGTGGTGAAGGCCCGCGAAGTACTTCCACACGAAGCCCTCTCGAGCGACGGCATAGGTTAGCCGGCTCGCAGCGTACAGGGAGGCGCCGAAGCTGGCGAGCGCCGCGGTGAACCCGGTGATGGGGACGAGTACCGCCCAGCCGCCGATATACCGCTGTGCAATCGGCAGCACCGGGGTAAGCTCGCCAGCGTTCACGTAATGCTGGACAGTCGAGACCGGCACCGAGATGGCAAACCCGTACGACACCAGCGTCCAGTACCCGCCAGCGATTAGGGTCATCAGGATGGTGGCCAGAGGAATCAGCCTCCTGGGCGTGTGCGACTCCTCGGCGACTGGGGCGATCCCATCCACTCCGGCAATCGACAGGAAAGCGAAGATCGCGGCCAGGCTGAGTCCGGCAAAGCCGGCTCCAGCTGCACCGGGATTGAAGGGTGTACCGGTGATGTGGCCGAGAGCTCCTCCCTTGACTACGATAACCAGGGCGAGAGCAGCGACGAACGATGCCTCCACTACCATCAGCACGGCGATGACAGTCGCTGAGAGCTTGATGTTGTTGTGCTGGAGGTATCCGATCACTAGGATGGAGATGACTCCCCCCGCAATCCCAGTCCATATGGTGGCGCTGAGGTGAAAGTAGGACAGCAGAGCGTTGAAGAAAGTGCCGAACGCGGCTGGATACAGCGCCGCCACCACGACGTAGGTGGTGATCATCATCCACCCGAGCCAGAGGCCCACGCCTGGATAAGCGCTCTCCCAAAGCCAGGTGTAGCCGCTTCCGGCAGACGGCCTGCGGTTGTTCATGACGGCAAAGCTGACTGCGGTCGGCAGCACGGCGATTGTGATCAGGATGAAGAGGAACGGCATGACGGGCCCGCCGGAGTCGGTCTCCATGAATCCCATATTCAGATAGATGACCGGCGCCAGCGAAAAGTAGGCCAGCCCAATGAAGATCAGGCGTCTTAGGTTGAGACTGTTGCGACGCAGTCCAGTATTGCCGGCCACCGCCGAATCAGAAGGCAAAACGGACATCCTCCCCCTCCAACCAGCAACGTCAAGTAGCAACTGCGGACCCACCTATTGCTGGGGCCCAGCAAAGTTTCTGGAAACGGTAAAGGCCGGGGACGACAAATGTCAAGAGGAATGGCGACAGACAGGGCCAGCCGTGTCGGTCGCGACACCGGTGGGCTCACCCATCAACTCCGCCAGGTGGCGACAGCCATGGGAAGGTGCCCGCCCACCCGGCATCGTGGCTGGTCGCGGCTCAGCGGGCTCTCCACTACCGCCTTGGGGCCTCCAGGCGGGTGAAAGCCCGGCACTCACCACTCGCCTAGCCTCACCTCGCCATCTCACCGACGGGATGTGTCGTCTGGAGGATGGCTCCCATGCCCCGGCGCAGGTGCGGGGCGACGCCCCGGACTCATACCTGGAGTGAACCGATACGCACGCCGGCCGACCTCGGCCACCTGGGCGGTGACGGTATGATCTGGCCCCAGCAGAGGGAATGCCAGGGGGGCGGAAGGTGGGACGTATCGTGGTCGGAATGGACGGGTCCCGTCACTCCTTCGTGGCCCTGGAGTGGGCCTGCCGCGAGGCTGAGCTACGCCACGACTCCCTGGAGCTGGTGAGCGCCTGGAGCCTCTCAGCAGTCAGCTCAGGGGGCGCCTCGCAGGAGGTGATCGAGGTGCTTGAGGCGGCGGCCCAGGGGGCTGTGGAGTCGGG
>DAHVDN010000102.1 GCA_027313505.1 Candidatus Dormiibacterota bacterium | reverse complement strand
CTGCGGGTACCTCGTCGTGCTTGTCATCTCTCCATCCTCTCAACGAATGGAGTCTCCAGCTTTCCCGGGGCGGTTCACCATGTACCAGGTGCTCTCTTGAGTGACGATGGCCGCGAGCGTCCTGGACACTGTCGGGCTTGCCACGAGGGCAGGACATCCGATTGGCCAGCGATGTATTTGGTGCGTGGGGGGGGGCGGGTTGCCGGACCGCTGGAGTCTCTGAGGTGGCTGAGCGTGCCGGCCGGTCCTTGGGTTGCCTTGCTGCGGTCATGGTGAGGTTCACTGGGCCGGCACCCAGCGGCGGCCACAGGTCTTCCAGTTGATCGGGCGGACGTCCGCGACGATTCGCTGGCGTTCGTTTCGAGATCTAGCTAGCCATCCTTAGAGGAGCGGTCGTCCGCCGGAACCGGTCGCTGTACGCTTGGGAAAGGGTATCCGCTCTGCCTTCGCCAGCGCCTCGTAGAACTCCCTTCAGGTCGGGACCGGAATGTCGTACCCTCTGGGTGTCTCTTGGGCCTTGGGCTTGCTTGCGGCGATAAGGGAAGAGTAGATCATGTCGCTTGAAGAGGTTCTCCTTCGGTTAAGGTGGGCAGAAGAGCAGTTGATGACTCTGGAGTCCGACTTCGCTGTGCTCAGAAGTGCCGACCTAAGTCCGCCCTCCGTGGAAGTCAAGGAAGGCGGGAAGGTCCGCGAGTACTCGGTCGCGGACATGCCGGAAATCAGCAGTGACCTCGGGCTGCGGCTTGGCGACTGTATCCACAACTTCCGGGCCACGCTCGACAATCTCGCGTTTACGATCGCGAGCGAAAACAATCCTGGAGGCCTTAGCTCCGCCGAGCGTAGGGCCGTCTCCTTTCCTATCACGGATCAGCGGGCGGCCTTCCGCCAAGCCAGCACCAGAGACGCAATCGCCAAGATGCCCCGTCGCGCACAGGCATGCATCCAGCGGCTGCAGCCATTCAAGTACGGGACCGAGGCGCAGACTCACCCCCTTTTCATTCTCCGGCAGCTGTCGAATCTGGACAAACACCGGTCGATCCCAGTCGTCCGCTGGACGGCTCGCCACCCGTTGGTAAGTCCGGAGATCCCGAGCGCTCGTGTCACGCCCCTCGCGGAGGAACTCGTACCGAACACAAAGTTCCTGAGGATCACACTCCCAAGGGAGTACGCTGATGTGAAGATTGAGGTCTCCAGCTGGATCCTCGTCACGATCCGCTCAAGAGCTGTCCCCGAGGTGATGGAGGCCGAAGACTGGCTCGATGAGATCGAGGATTGGGTCAAGAGGGCGATCAGCGATCTCGCGGTGTTCTGTCGTGATGCGTCCCCGGACGCCCTGATGGATGCGTGGGACCTTGTTGACCGGCCATACCGCATCCCCGCCCACTGGACGACTCTTGGCCGAAGCACTCCGGCGTGCGAGCGCCGATCATTTGGACCAGTTCCCCCGGACGCGGAATAGAGCGCCCCCCACAGGAAGGTACGGGTGCCGCAACAGTCCCTACCAAGAGTACCGGCGCGGGCGAGATGCGCAGAGTAGGTGAGGTAGCTGAATTAGCCGCCCGGATTCCCTTGGGAACTACGGGTGGCAGTATGAGTCATGATGAGTGCCAAGTCCCATGGCCCGACCGGGGCTCATCGCCGAGCGAACCGCGCGTCGGGTACTCCAGTCCTAGCAGGTTGTGTTTAGCGCCGTCCGTCCGCGTCCGTCTTGATCTCAAGAGAGCCACCGACCGGGGTCGGATGGTCCGGGCGCGTCCGCCTTGGTGCGCCCCGGTTCTTGTCACGGTTGCTGTCAGCCAACCATCAAGCGGTGTCTTCTCGAACGGCCCAGCGGCTCACCGGTTAGTCGGGTCGTCGCCCCCGTGCGGCCCTGGCGAGGAGCAGCCTCCCACGCGAGCGTCAGCTCGAAGGAGTGGTCTCGATCGAGGCTCTCGGTTACCTTTGGAGCGGCGAGTCTCTGGCTGATCAGCCGAGGTACCGCCAGCTCAGGCAGAGCGCACCAGGCACGACGACGCGGAGGTCGACGTCGCGACGGACCACCTATGAACGGTGGGAAATTGGGTGGCCTTAGCGCGACCGAGGGCGAGCTAACGGGCCCCAGCGGGACGGCGAGCCAGGAAGTCGCATCGGACCTTGCATGTCCATTGACAGATCAACCTCGTGAGAGTCCGGCTCCAATCCCGTTCATTACTCCAGCAACCCCGCCTGGTACAGCAAGTCGGTGCAGGCCTCACACACTTCAAGCGCGCCGCGGGCCACTTGGACGCGCGATGCGGACTCAAAGCGCGCATGGTCGATCGAGGGCACTGAGCCAGACGCAATGGCACTTCCGACCGCCACGGCAAACCTCATACGGCTCAGCGCGCTGCTCACCTCGACGAGCCGGGGCAGAATCGCCTGGTTGTGCTGGAGTTCCAAGTCGACGCTCTTGGACCAGGAGCTCAAGTGGCGCGCCCACTTTGCGCCTGCCGCGAAGGGCCTCTGAAGCGGCGCCGGAGACGCTCCGATTGCAAATGAGTCGACCACGTGAGCTGCGGAGGCGATGGCTTCCTGGCGAATACTAAGGGAAGCAGTGCCGGTCAGCGCCCTCAGGGTCGGCGTCGGGATGCCTACAGATGCGGCCGCGAGCAGTGCCGCCCGCGAGTGTATCGAGTCGAGGAAGGGCTTTATTTGGTAGCGATTCCGGCCCAGCCACGCTCTGTGATCAACGCTCTCGCTCCGTTCCTCGAGCACTAGGGAAACGACTAGTCCGACTCCCAGGATGCCCCAGACCGTCACTAGTGCTTCCCACCTGGTGCGGTTGAATGCCACCAACGCCACTAACCCCACTAGCACGAACCACGACAGTACCGTACGGTGGCAGATCGCCACCGAAGCCGCCCGCGAGATTGGATCGCGAGCGAAGGCCGACGCGGCGAACCATCGTCGCATCTGATGCCAGTTGCCACGGAGGAAGGAGATCGGGCCCTTCCGGAGCTGGCCGGGATCGGCGTCTTGCATGGCCCAATTGTCCTACGCATCCGGCGCGTCGGCAAGTGTGCCGTCCACGCGGGAATGCTTCGCGCCGCTGTTGCGACTCGTTAGTGGTCAGAGTGGGTATGCGCGTTGGCCGTAAGCGGGCCGCCAAAGGTCGGTGTCAGGAGGAAACTCGGCTCGGAGGCGATCGCAAGAGGTGGAGCCCCGAAGCGATGCGAACTGCTAATGTCATGGGTTGCGGCGAGCGTGGCAAAGCATAGAAGGATGTGGTTTGGCTGCATGGAGGATGCCCTCCAATTCGTCTCCGCAATCTCCACCAAGCGAACGGCGCGACCCCCGAATGGTCTCCATGACCCGCCACCGCGCTTGAGGAGTCGTCGACTTCTCGACCGAGCCAGCGGCTAGTGGAACCCCTCGGGGAAGTCGGCTTCCGGGTGGCCAGAGTGGGCGAGAGCCTATGACCGGATACGGAGTGCTCCGGCTATTGCGGTGTAGCGAGCTCCTCCTGGCGTGCCGGAGGCTCGAGGCTACGCTATCCGCTGGGTAGTGGAGCTATCGGGGGTTGGCCTGGAATCCGAGCCGTCGTTTAGTCCGGCGGCAGCATGGGTGAGTCACCAGCCACTACACATCGAACGGCTGCTGGTCGATTGCACGCGTCGTGGGGGTGGCGCCCACGCCCCGGGGAACTTGGGGAGAGGGGCCGACCAGGGCATAATGTGCTCAACGGGGGCGAGTTCTTGCAGCGGGGATGTGATCTCAGCATGACATATGTCAAGGGAGGTGAAGGCGGGCGCGGAGTCGGCTCGGGCGCGGCTCCGGATGCTGATGTTCTGCACCTTCTCGACCTCATCTACGCCACTTACCGTCGGACCGGCCGCTGGCCCACCATGACAGAGATGGGCTACACGCTCATCAAGGAGGGTCGAGACGTAGAGGTGGCGGTGGAAACGGTGCCTGAGGCGCTTCTAAACCGCCCTCTGACCTATGGGCATCAAGGGAGGACCACTCTGAGCATGACTGTCGCAGGCATCTCTGAGATCGACCAGGGTCGAAGGGATCTCGAGACTCTTGCCCGGGCCATTCATGTCTGCTGGGAGTTTGTACAAGCGGTCGGTTCAGAGGCGGCAAGTGAAGACGGGAACATCTCGATCACTTCTGAGCAGATGGCCGAGCGGCTACCTGAGGCCGAGAACGACCCGACCACCGTGTGGCTCCTCGGTCGCCTCTTGATGAACCTGGGAGGGATCTCGCAGGCGGGAAGCTTTGGCGCGGGGCCCGGTGCTCCGTGGCAAGTGACGCTCGATCTCTGGGAACTCCTGCGCCGACGACACATCACTACGGCGGATGACTTCTTGGACTTTCATGCGAAGGAGGAAACTCGGCGGCAAGGGCTTGCGGCTACTGTGCCATGGCGCCCTCCGCCAGCGACTTGGCCCAGCGGGGCGCCGAGCCAGGTAGAGGGCACAGGTGAGCTCGAAGCACTGGTTGAAGGTTGGTATGTTTTTGTTCTGATGCCTTTCAAGGAGAGGGCCGCCTGGTCGGATGACGTATATGGATGGATGGTAAAGTGTTTCCGCGAGCTTGTTGATGAATATCCGGGCCTCCACTGGCGTCGAGCTGACGAGCTGAGAGCCCCGGGTCTGATCCCGAATCAGGTGAGGGAGGAGATCGCTCGCGCGGGAATCATAGTCGCGGATCTCACGGGTAGTAACGAGAATGTGTTCTATGAGCTTGGGTACTGCCACGGCCTCCGCAAGGTGGCGATCCTGCTAAACCAGGATCCTCAAGCGTCGCCATTCGACCTTCGCGTGGATCGACAGATGAGGTATGACCTGGGCAATCCGCACGCCTTCGTTACCACTCTTAAGGGTCACCTCCGAGAAGTCTTGGGTCCCGCAGCCCCTCCGTTAGAGGTGGCAGAGACCACGATTGGAGGTGCCTAGGGGGCGCGCAAGTTGCCGGTCCTCAACACTGGCTGCGCCATACGCATCGAGGTGGCCGGGTCGACCCCCTCAGCCGCGGAGACCTTCCGGATCAGGTCCCGCAGCACCCTCCACGATGTCGGGGCACGCGCTGCTGTTGACAGTCCACTTCCCAGCCGTACTGCGTAGATGCCCGGATCCGCGTGAATGGAGGTTACAAGTGCCGGTCGCGGGTCGACCCCGTCAGTGGGGTTAGCACCGGGTCCAGGCCGGGAGAGGTAATTTGAACTCTTGTGGAAAATGCCGTCGAGGGTCCGGCTGGCGGGCATGAAGACGGCGTAGCCTTCCAGGT
>DAHVDN010000101.1 GCA_027313505.1 Candidatus Dormiibacterota bacterium | reverse complement strand
CATCGACCCAGGCGGGGGGCTCTGGGCGGTCGGTTACACCAGGTCAAGCGCCCTGGGTCCAGAGCGCGCCCTCATAGTCCGTTCCAGTTCACAAGGCTGGACCAAGGTGCCCGCGCCCAAGATAGGACCTGGTGGTAGCGCACTCGTGGGAGTGACGTCGATCTCGCCGACTGATGCCTGGGCTGTGGGATCGGTTCCATCGCTGACTTGCGGCGGCCCCGGCTATCCCCTGATTGAACATTGGAACGGTCAGCAGTGGGGGGTGTCTGTACTTGGCCAGCGATAGAGGCCAACAGGGCGGCCTGGGTCGGCCCACCATTCCGTCACCGAAGGTCCAGATCAGCGTCCGCGCGGGCAGTCAAGTCCCGAGCCCACATCCGGCCGATGAGTCCCAAGTTCAAGCCTAGCCCAGGGCCCGGCGCCGGCGATGCGTGGCGTCTGGGTGCTGACAATCTCATCGCCGGATCGGACCAAGGGTCCGGAATCAGCGGTCGGTTCGGACGGCGTTCCCGGGCCCCGCAGCTACGGAGCTTGCCGGCACGCTAGACCGAAGTTACCGGTGGGTGGCCAAGATCGGCAGCCATGCCATGCACGTCGACCGCATCCCCACCCACCGGTAACTTCGGTCTAGTTGGGCTGCCGGAGGGGGACTGGTGGAGCGCACCGGCACGGTGAAGCAGGGCAGCCGCCCTGGTCGGCCCATCCAGTCGGACGTGCTCTGACTCCGGATGCTGCGAATCACCGTGAAACTGGCCACTACTACCCCAACAGGCACCCCTACCCGGGCGCACAGAGACGGATTCCGGCGGATGGTTCGCCCACCAAGCGTTGGCTGTTTGATCTCAAAACGGACGTCTGCGAACAGTCGCGGACAGCGGGCGGATCAACTGAAAAGCCCGGTGCCGACGGTGTGTGTCGTCTCGGCGGCTCTCGAGCTCTGACCGACTTTTCCCCAGACCCTGATCCCCGTCGACTGTGAGGTCAATTCGTCGAAGCAACTGGAGTTGCGGGACCGTTGGTCCCGAGCTCCCTCCACCCGCTCTGAGTCAGGCCGAACAGGATGGCGACCCCGAGGGCAGTACCGGCAATGGGAAAGAGAGGAGCAGGACCGAAGTGATGTACGGCCAGGGCACCAAGCGCGACTGACACCGGAAAGACTCCGAAGCTTGTTAAGAGCAGTAGGCTCATCAGTCGACCAAGCATGGCCGGCGGCGCCCAGCGATGGAAGACTGTGATGGTTAGCACGTTTCCGAAGCCGTTGGCGGCCCCAAAGGCGACCAACGCAGCACCCGCGCCGACTGCGCCTCCGAGATAGGGAACGGCGGACATTACCAGTGCCTCTGACAGAAATGCGAACGATGCCACGATAGTGGGCCGACGAGGCGTTCGGAGTTGGGCCGCCACCAACGTCCCGGCAAGTGCTCCAGCTCCGAAGGCAACTATTAGCGCGCCGTATCCAACAGCGCCTACGTGGAACGGACCGTGTGCCAGAGCGGGCAAGGCAATTTCGCTCTCCGCTCCGAACCCCAAATTGGCAGCCACGTTAGTGATGAGGATGACTTGCATCACCCTCTGAGAGAGCACCAAGTGGCGGAGTGTCAGCTCGGGGCCCGCTTCGCAGCTTGACCCCACGGCTTCCTCGGGGCGGCTCGCGTCCTCCCTCACCGAGACCGGGGTCAGGACACTTCGCGCATGGTCGTGGACCGTCGGTGGGTGCTGGTGGCTTCGCACAGCAGCCAGGGTCAACGCCGAGACGACGAAGGACGCGGCATCCAGCCCGAAGGCGGGGGATGGACCAAATAGCGCGACCAGCCCGCCTCCAATGGCAGGACCGATGAGGGTTGCCAGCTGGGTCCCACTCGATGCCATAGCGTTGCCGGCCTGAAGGTCTTCACCCGGCAGCAAAGCGGGAATGATCGAGAACGATCCCGGAAGGAACAGGCCCTCGCCCACCCCAAGAACGATCGCGATAGGTACTAGAGTGACAGCGTTGGGCCGCCCGGTCGCAGCCACGGCTGCGAGGGCGACGACCACCAGTGCCCGCACCGCGTCGGCCCCCATCATTACCGTCCATGGGCCCCACCTGTCGCTGGCGTGGCCCCCAAGGACGATGAAGACGGTACGAGGAACACCGTAAGCGGCCAGCACGGTCCCGAGGAGCAGTACTCCGCCGTGTGCCCCCAGTACGTACCACGGCAAGGCCACCGCGTAGACCATGTCGCCAATGTTCGACGTGAGCTGACCCGCCGTCAGGAGCCTAAAACCCCGATGGCGCAGCGGGGCAAGCCCGCGAAGCTTCATGCCCGTGGCCGCCTGCGAGACCTCATCCCTGCGTCTCTGACTCGGCCGACGGGCCAGCCTCTGCTGCGTCAGAAGTGGAAGCTTCCGCGCCACCAGCCTCCGCCTGCAAAGGGAAGGAGTAGGTCTGCACAACTACCGACCGACTGCCGGGCGGTCTCCTGGCCGGGTCCAGGCGGTCCATGTATTCGAGGCTGAGCCGACCCAGGCGTTCGCCAAGATCGGCCAGTTCCCTCTCAGTGAGAAAGAGGGTCGAGAAGCTGGCGCTAGCGGCCTTACGCCAGCGAGGGGCCTCGTCAAGCCGTCGCGCCATCCACTCCCTCAGCTGTTGCTGCCGACGGGCGAAGTTGATCTGCGACAAGCTTTCACTCGCACGGCTCACCTCGGGCTCGGCAGCACCGTCGGTCCAGCCGAACGCGGGCCGCAGCAACCTCCATGGCCGCCGGCGCCCCTTA
Organism: Candidatus Dormiibacterota bacterium; assembly: GCA_027313505.1. Taxonomy (GTDB): domain Bacteria; phylum Chloroflexota; class Dormibacteria; order Aeolococcales; family Bog-877; genus AG-12. Next base: position 2,545 of record DAHVDN010000101.1, on the reverse strand, counting down.
CCACCGGCCGCTTCGCCAACGAAGCCGTACCGGGCAAGCTGTCGCAGGTGGAACGAGACCGCATTCGGCTCGAGTCCCAGGAGCCGTCCGGCACTCGAGGCTGTAAGCGGACCGTGGATGATCAGCAGGTCGATCAAGGCAAGTCGGACCGGATGTGCAAGCGCCCGCAGAGTCCGTGGGTCATCGAGAGTGGGAACTGGCAAAGGTGAAGGCAGCAACACGCTCCCTGGCATCGGGCCATCGCGCCCTTCTTCAGACGACAGGCCGGGCTCGAGCCCAGCGGCAGCTTCCGACCTCCCTCTCGACTGGGCACTCCGAGGGGGGCCGCAAGGTATATTGCGACTCACTCGGACACCTTACCTGTGCCTGGCTACGCCTCGCAACGATCATTGCGAGAGGACTCCGTGCTGACGCGTCCACCAGGCTCGAACGAACTCGCCGTAGGCGTCCGCGATCGCCGGTGGCAGCAGGGGCGGGGCTCGCCGCCTCACGACAAGGTGGCATCCGTCGACCTGCGGCGTGGGCTTGAACGCGGCGGCCGGAATCCGATCACCCAGATGGAACTCCCACCAGGGAGCCCATGCCGTCCCCAGCAGCGTCTGTGGCGGTATTGCCGCCCGCTTCTTGGCAACCTCCAACTGCACGACGAGGTCCGCCCGCTGCAGGGGCGTCCGCGGGTCGTCAAGTAGGCGCCGTAGAATTGCCGTCGTGGCTCCGAACGGGAGGTTGCCCACCACCCTGTAGGGCCGCGCGGGCAAAGTGAATGTCAATACATCAGCCTGGACCACCCGGATACGGCTTACTCCGCCACTGCGGACCGCCCCGGCTAGCTTCCGAGCCCATACCGGATCCAACTCAAGCGCGATCACATCCACGTCGCGACGTGCTAGAGCGGAGGTGATCGCTCCGGACCCGGCTCCTACCTCAAGGACCAGCTCCCCAGAGCGAAGGCCCGCAGCTTCGACTAAACGCTCAGCGCGATCCTGTTGAAGAAAGTTCTGGCTGAGGTGTCGCCGACGGTCGTCCCTCGCAGTCCTCCGCGGGGCGGTCACGGAACATCACCACGAGCATCATGGACATAGCCTACTCGATGGAGCTGTCAAGCGGCACCTGAGCGGCCCAATCCGCCCAAGTGGCTGAGGGCTAATGGACTGACTCCGAGCGGTTCGCCGGACCCGGCGCCGGCCGCTTGACCACAATTTTGACCACAGCACCGACGACCAAGCGCGGTCACCGGCGAACATTAGCGACCACTGGCGAGTTCCAGGCAGACGCCCATGGACAGCTGCGGCACCCCTGAGCGCATCCGAAGAACCCAATGTCGATGGTTCGGCCCCTAAAACCTTCGGACCAGTACCCGGAATGGGAGGATCGCTCCCACTCAACGACCACCGACCAGAGCTCGAGCAACGGCGTTGTAGGCGTCGTCGTAGCTGAGATGAGTGGAGTGCTCAACGATCACCTTCTGCGAAGCACCAGCTATCGCCGCCAGGTGAATCTGGTTCATCCCTCACCTCAGCATCTCCGTGATCCACGAGTTCCGGAGTAGGTGCGGGTGGACCGGCTTGCCAAGTTGCGCCTGTTTGCTAAGAAGTCCCACCATCTGGGCCACTCCGGACTCCGTAACGGGCTCCTAGGTTTGACCGTGCAGCCGTCGGCTTGAGTAGAAGATTCGACCTACGGCGGCGTCAGCCGGCCGGTTTCGGCCAAAGCGCTCCACCCGCCGCGCCAGATCGGGAAGCATCGGCACCAACCGCTCGCGGTCGCGCTTGCCCCGAACCCGCAAGTAGGTCCGGTTGCCCCCTCGCCTGATGTCCTCCAGGCTTAGCCCGGAAAGCTCCGCCAGACGGAGGCCGCAGTCGGCGAAGAGCCGGACGATAACCGTGGCTCGCTCCGTTTGCGGGCTGTCCTCAAGGCGATCTATCTCAGCCCGACTCAGAACTTATCTTGCTCGCCTCGGCTGCTCGGGCAGCTGCGGCCGCCCCCCGACAGTCTCCCCGCGACCCTCCGCCCAGGCCAGCAGCTGCCGCACCGGGCGCACGCAACTGTTGACGCTCGCCCTGACAAGGGGCTTTCCTCGCTCGCTCTGGCGACTCAGGAGGTCAGTGGTGAATCGATCAAGAATGGCCCTAGCGAGATCGTCGGCAGTGGCGATTCCCTCCCTGATGGCACCACGGAAGAAAGATCCTGTTGAGAGCTAACCCGAAGGCATTTTCCAGGGTCCGCTCGGAGAGGCCCCGGGCCTTGCAGGAACTCAGATAGTCGTCGACCCGGTCCGGTATCGGGCTCGCCCCCGCGGAGGCCGTGGTGAATGTGGCTGGGATCGCTTCCCGACTCCCCAGTGGCTTCTGCTCCTTCAGTTAGATAAGAGGCGCTGTTTATAGAAAGCACCTGTTTAGCAGCGTCTGCGCGTGTTAGATTTTGGCTCTGTTTCAGGCTGTTTTGTGCTGCCCTGACAGCAGTGGCAGATGCTGTTATTGAACTCGAAAGTTCACTTCGGAGCGGGAGACCGGGTTCGAACCGGCGACCTTCTGCTTGGGAAGCA
>DAHVDN010000100.1 GCA_027313505.1 Candidatus Dormiibacterota bacterium | reverse complement strand
TTGCGCCCGTACCCAGAGGCCAGGCAGAAGGAGTCTAGTAGCTGTCCCTTCTCCCTCCACCCGGCCGGCCCCCTGGTACCTGGTCCTCAGCTCCTCCGCCAGCTCGTCCCGCTCCCGTGTGCGCACGGGCCCCGTCCCATCGCCGCCGATCTCAGACGGCCGACCCTCGGTGTCATTCCCTGTTGAGGGAGCGATCGCTCCAGGGTGCGATTCTCCCTGAGGCAATACGACCCCTTGACATCGTGCCGGCGTCGGATTATCCTTCGTCCTATGATGGCGATGCAGGATTTGCCAACACACGGGCCCGAGGACGACCTCATTCGCGTCGCGCTGATCGAAGCCTACGCAGAGGCTGCCGGGGCGAACCGCGAACTCGTGGCCGCTCGGTTCGAGGGCGGCCTCGACTTCGATTCCATTCTGGGCGTGGAACTGGCGTGCGTCCTCGAAGAGCGCTTGCAGATCGTGGTCCCCGAGGAGATGCTCTCCGACCCCCGGGCCTACGACTCTCTGGCGGCCTTCTCGGTCGTTGTCCGCCGATGCCTCACGGCCCAGGCCAGCGACCGCTCCGAAGAAGGAGACTCCTCCTATGTCACCAGCTAGCGGCGACCAGGCTCTGGCCGGGATGGCGTTGGCGTCCAGACTGCGCGAAGCCAGACGCTCTCAAGGACTTTCTCAATCTGAGGTCGCGAGGAGAGCGGGCCTTAGCCGTGTAGCGATATCTGAGATCGAGTCGGGGCGCCGTAAGGTCAGCAGCCTGGAGCTGGCATCACTGGCCCGGCTCTTTGGACGCGACCCGCAGTACTTTCTTGGCCCGGAGTCCCAGGACACCGAGCTTGGTGCACCGGCTACCGTCACGCATCTCGCCCGCACAGCGCAGGAACTGACGCCTCAAGACCAGGAGCAGTTGCTTCGCTTCGCCCAGTACCTGAGGCAACAGGGCCGGAGGAATCCGGACCAACGGTCATGATCGACTACCAGCTGGCCAATGTCGAGGCAATGAAGATTGCGGTACACCTGCACCGCCGATTGGAAACGGACTTGACCATGCAGGTTGACGTCTACTCCGCCATCGAGGCATTGGACGTCGACCTTGCGTTCTTGCCCCTCGCCCAGCTTTCAGGCGCGTATCTTCCTGCCAGCAATGAGACCGGCGGGAGGCCCGGCATCCTAATCAATTCCAAGCACCCACGGAGCCGCCAGCGATACTCAGCTGGTCACGAGCTCGGTCACCACGTGAGAGACGGGGCCCGACTGGGCAGGTTGGTGGACCGGGACACGGAGGTCCATGCCCGCTCGGCGGCTCTGGTGAAAGATCAGACAGAGGCCACGGCCGAAGCTTTTGCCGCCTGGTTCCTGATGCCGCGCGCCTTGGTCGCGCACTTCCTGCGCACTCTCGGCATCGGGGGTGAGCCAACCGCAATGCAGGTTTACCGGCTGTCGCTGTCGCTAGGAACCAGTTACGTGGCCGCGCTCGAGCACCTGCACACCCTCAGGGTCGTCACTCTGCCAGTCCGCAACCGCCTGGCCAAGGTAACCCCTAGGTGGATCAAGAGCCAACTGGCGGTGCATGGCCCCGCAGACTCGTGGGGCGATGTCTGGCTGGTGACTGAGGACGATCACCCCCGCTCGTTCCTGAGCCCACGATCTGGGGATGAGATTGTTGTCGAGCTCAAGGAGGTACCTTCCAGTGGGTACGTTTGGGACCTGGTGGAGCCCCCCAATCACTTGGAGATGGTCGCGTCGGAGTTTGAGGACGATGCCGCTGGCCGCGTCCAGGTCTACGGCGGCGAGGGCCGGCGGCGCATCGTGTTTCGAGCTGCGCGGCCGGGACATGAAAGAGTCAAGCTCGCCATGAGTCGACCATGGGAACCCAATCGCCAGCCGGTGCGGAGCTTCGCCCTTGATGTTCGTGTCGAGCCTCGCATTGAGACCGCACTGCTGCCCGTCGTTTGAGCCTGGCAGTTGGGTTGGTCGACCACCGTGCGCGTCAGAGCCCCGTGGTGGACCAGGGGCAGCGGTCCACGTGCCTCGCCTGCGCGGCCACGGCAGGCCATGAGGTATTGCAGCAGGACACCCGGCTCTCCATAGAGCACTTGTACCAGGGTGCCGCGGCAAGAGCTGGCGTGTCTGCGACGGGGGTCGGGGTCACCATGGATGCTTTGGCAACTGCGATCGTTGCCGAGGGGCAGTGCGAGAGCTCGATCTGGCCCTACCACCCGATCCGACCGCTACCCCGGCCAACCGACCTTGGCAAGACCCATCACCTCACGGCAGGCGCCGTCCTCCCTTTTGACTTGAGCACCTTGCGCAGCGAACTTGCGACTGGCCACCAAGTCGTAGTCGGCCTCCACCTCACCCGGTCCTTCTTCCTTGCCGATCCGCAGCCAATCTGCGTCCAGTACCCCCCTGAAGCCCGAAGTGGTGCCCACGCGGTATTGGCGGTGGCGCTGGACGAGCCGGCTACCACAATGACGGTCAGAAACAGTTGGGGCACTGGATGGGGAGCCGGTGGCTACGCCGACATCTCGTACGAATACCTCGCCAGGTATGGACTGGCCCTGCTGAGCCTGGTGCTGTGAGCCACCTAATCGAGGCTGCCGACCTATCCACGGCCTGGATCGAAGCTGTCCGGCACCTCGGCACTCAGCCGAATCGGCAGGCGTGGGATCTGGTGGTGGCCATCACCAATTCCGAGGCAGAGAGGCCCGGCATCCGGGCGCATCTGGAAAGCCTTTTAGCAGAGCGCCGTCTCCAGAGCGTCTCCACGGTCGCCAACACCGTCTTCCCAGCGAGCCTGTGGCGGACGTCCCGCAGCCGCAACGCCCTATACGAACGCTACGAGAGGATCCTGCCGAAGCTCCGGCATTACAGAGGCAATGGCAAGGGCATGTACTTTGAGCGCCTGATCTCATGGCCGCCGAAATCTACCACGACATGGAACCAACTCGAGGCGGTGATCCAGCGCCTTCAGTCCGAGCTAGTGCATCCCAACACCAAGAGGTTCGTCTACGATCTCGCGCTCTTCTCTCCCGCGCATGACGCATATCCGGTCGGCTTTCCTTGCCTGACGTACGTCAATCTCAAGCTGCGGGGACGGCAGCTCTGCATGCTGGCCCACTACCGCAACCACTATTTTTTGGAGCGCGCCTATGGCAACTATGTAGGCCTCGCAGGGCTGCAAGGCTTTATCGCGTCAGCTGCCGGAATAGGTCGAGGTGAGTTGGTTTGTGTGTCGGCCCACGCGACGCTTGACCTTCCCCGTCGAGCCGTACAGAAGCTGCTCGCGGCGGTAGCAGCTGACTGATATCCCTAAGGAGATCGACATGGAGCTGAATGAGTATCAAACGCTTGCCGCCAAGACCGATCAACGCCCCGGATCATCTGCGGACGCGTTGCTGATACCCCTCCTTGGCCTGGCAGGCGAGGCAGGGACTCTCTTGTCCGAGTACAAGAAGCAACTACGCGACGGCCCGGGCCACGTTCGGTTCGCTGACCACGTGAGCGAGGAACTGGGCGACCTCCTGTGGTACGTAGCCAACGTGGCTGACAAGACGGGCCTGACTCTAGAGCAGGTCGCGACCGCGAACCTGGACAAGGTGGCCGGCCGCTGGCTGGAGCAGCCCAGAGAGGCGCGGTTCTTCGATAACGATTACCCGGAGAGCGAGCGACTCCCTCGGCACTTCTCGGTTGAGTTCTCCTACGCGGGGACTGCCACCGGGACGAAGGTTGTGGTGACGCGGGAGGGGGAACCGGTGGGCAATCCACTCTCGGACAATGCCTTCGAAGAAGACGGCTACCGCTTCCACGATGTTTACCACTTCACCTTCGCGGCGCTGCTGAGCTGGTCCCCGGTCAGCCGCAGGAATCTCGGTTGCAAGCGGCGAAGCAACAAGCGTGTGGACGAGGTCGAAGACGGTGGTAGGGGCTGGGTGATCGAGGAAGGCGTTGCCCTCCTCAGCTTTGTCTACGCGGGCGAGCATGGCTTCTTCGCAGAGACCGATAGGGTGGACCAGTCATTGCTGAAGACGATCGCGAACCTTACCAGGACGGTAGAGGTGCGCGCGCGCAGCGCTTACGAATGGGAGCGAGCGATCGTGACTGCCAGCCGCATTTGGAGGCAGCTACGTGACAACGACGGCGGGGCGATCGAGTGTGACCTGGTGGGGAGGAGCGTCGCCTACACTTCTCCGAGCCCCGCCGTAGGGAACTGACACTCCGTCCACAAAAGCGCGTGACCGGGGTAGGCCCCACTTGTCCGGATACTGAGCAGTAATCCGCGCTGCGATTGGCCGGAATCTGTGCTTGATCCGGGTCCGGCGCGACGTGCCAGCTATTCCCGGGTGGGCCACCCGCGCATACTTGCCAACTTCGCAATACAGGTTCTGATAGTCGATGAGCTTGAGCGGTCTCCCCCACAGGGATGGCTCGCATAGCCCGAGCGCCTCGCAGCAACCGCTGGCCACCTCCGATGTGAGTCGGATCAGGTCGGCGCCGGAAAGACCCCCTGTATTTCCGAAGCACTTGCGGATGCCGTCTACGGCACCTGGCCCTGGCATCACGAAATCCGACTCGTCGAAGTTCAGGAGCGTACTGTAGTTCAGGTCGATGACGTATTGATAGGCAAGGAAGGGCCCGATTGAGGGGTATGCCAGCAGCTTCCGGTACGCCTCCTCCAAGCTGCTGGCCCCAGCCATCCGTTCGGGCAGCTCATCTCTCATCATCAGACGGAGCAGGTCCAAGTGGTTGCTGTGCTTCACCCTGTGTCCAAACGGAGGGGACGGCATGATATAAGCAGCCGAGTAGATCCGCTGTCCTGACGCCAATGCCCGGGCAAGGACTTGGTCAGCCGCCGCGACGCTGAAGCCCGACGAGTGCAGAGGCCCCAGCTCGCGTTCAAGCATCTCCCACGTCTCAATCCGGTTGAAGATCTTGAAGAGCACGATGCGGAAGAACATATCGTCTGGGTGCGGAGCACTGTCTGGGATGACGTTGTTGATTAGATACTGGCTGACCCTGTCGGAGGCGCGGTAAGCGTTCGTGAACCGATGTGAGGCGAGAATGTCATCTCCAGTCCAAGGAGCCGCTAGGCCAGCCAGTCGACGGTAGAAGATGAGCTGGCGTTCCGAAGCCAGGTGCCAGTACGAGGCAAAGACCTCGGACGGGCACAGTCCTGCCGCCAATTCGCCGAGCTGGTCCATCCTCCCCTGAAGCCCCTCCTGAGGGCAGGTCCTCCGGATTGAGGGCGGCCGTTCCGAAGCCTCTCCCAGATCCTCGCAGGGAGGAAGCCCATCGGTAAGGGTATTCACGGTGGTGACTTTACAGTAAGCTGCACCAATGCGCAACTTAGCAGGTATCTCCGATGCCCCTCCCAACTGACCTCGTGGAGCTGGCGAGGCGGTTCTCGCTGCTCGGGGATCCAACCCGGCTCCAGATCGCGCGACTACTCGTCCGAGGGGAGAAGTACGTCGGCGAAATAGCTGAGCTCACGGGTGTCAACCCGCCGGCTATCTCCCAGCATCTACGACTCCTGCGGCAAGCGGGGCTGGTCAGCAAACGGAAGCAGGGGCACCGGGCCTTCTACTCGGCCAGTTCAGAGTGGCTGCGGACTCTACTCCGAGAGTCCTAGGTGCGCAACGGTCGCTGTACCAACGCTCCGGTAGCGATCGGGGGTGCAGGTCATCACGACCACCTGGGCTCGCTGCGCTGCGCTCGGGAACGCGGGAGCCAGGCGG